>QIDD01000011.1 GCA_003230355.1 Methanobacteriota archaeon | reverse complement strand
GAAGACCAGAGAAAAGGGCAGTTATAACCAAGGTAGGTGATAGAATGGGAGTAAAAAATGTTGGCGAGCACTACAGGTGCAACATCTGCGGAAACGAGGTCACCACGACTAAGGCGGGCGGAGGCGTGCTTGTCTGCTGCGGCGAAGAGATGGAGCTTTTAGGATAATCGGTGAAAGTTCAATCTCAAATCCGCGGTTAAAGAAGATGATCTGATAATACAACTGCAGCGCTAAACAGGAATTTCACCTGCACAGACTCAATTTCAGATATGCCGGATTTATCGAAAAGCGCATATTTATTAATAAATGCAGGGGGAGAAAAAGTTTGAATATGGCTGGCTGGAAAAAATCGATAAATACCTTGAAACAAATGTTTGCCATGGAAGGCTACTGGAGGTATCTGGTGCCCTTTGCAGTCTATCTGTTTGCAGGGAGCATTGTAAGCCTTGCCCTGCCCGGACTCGAAGAACTGCATATTTACATCAGTTACACTCTGCGAACAGTGGTTGTAGGGCTCCTGCTCTGGAAGGTGAGGCACCGATTTACTGAGCTTGCAGATAAGAAGCTGCTAATTGATCCTACTGCGCTTGTGCTCGGCACGACGATATTCTTAGTTTGGATCGGGTTAGAGGGCAGATACCCATTGTTTACATCGTCAGACGTGCACTTCAACCCAACAGATTTTGAAGGCACACTCACCCTTTTATTGATTCTCATGCGATTTATAGGTTCAGTGCTCGTGGCACCCGTAATCGAAGAACTTGTGATGCGGTCTTTTTTCATACGCTACATCATCAGTCCAAAATGGGAGGATGTGCCGATTGGAACATATACCTTCGAATCCTTCGCGATTATCACACTTGTCTTCGGATTCTCACACTACAGATGGCTTGCAGGCATTATCACCGCAGTCATTCTTAACCTGCTTCTTTACAGGAAAAAAAGCATCGTCCCCTGCATCGTCGCCCACGCGGTAGCGAACCTTCTGCTGTTAGTTTATGTGGTTGCAACGAACAGCTGGTTTTTTTACTGACATCTCGTTATTTTCTACATTATGTTTTTCTACCATATCATAATCAGCTGTAAAGTTTATTAACAGCGAAGCAGCAATTAAAAGCTAAATGAAGCCGCTGATCGTCCCAGGTGTTATCGCGAAGTCGCAGAGAGAGCTTGACGAGATGCTGGAGAATGTGAAGGGGAAGGCGCGGCGAGTCATGCTTGATGTGATGGATGGCCGGTTTGTTTCTAACAGCTCGCTTGACTTCGATTTTCAGGTTCCAGCCGGAGCCTTTGAATATGAGGCGCATCTAATGGTCAATGATCAGATCCGGTGGATTGAAGAAAATGCAGGCAAAGTGGATATTGTGGTTATGCAGGTGGAGGCATTAGTGGACATCGGCGGGGCAATCGAGCTTGCGAGAGAGCAGGGACTTGGTGTGACGCTGGCACTCAACCCTGAGACCGGGCTTGAGGTTGTTCTGCCCTATCTCAACGAGATTGACGCTGTGTTGATTCTGACGGTGGAGCCCGGCCGATATGGAGCGCCCTTTGTCCCTGAAGCATTGGCGAAGATCCGGCGGCTGAGAGAGGTTAATGCCCGGATACCCCTCGAAGTGGATGGAGCGATGAACCCAAAAAACGCGCGTTTGGCGCGACTGGCGGGTGCAACTATCTTCGCATCAGGAAGCTATGTGATGAAGAGCAGCAACCCTGCAGGAGCGATAAAAGAGCTTGAAAAAGCCGTCACCTAAAGGCGGGACCCCCTCAATCTGACTTGAATTGTTTCTTCATAATCGTGGCCACATCTTCAGGCAGGGTCTCCACAACCCGCTCAAAGTGAAGACCTTCCATAAAACCTATGTCAGAGGTGTAATATGGCCTTGGCAGCGGGCGGCTCACAAATCTCATATGCAGGTTCATCCCAAAAGCGCTGCCTTCTATCGGCCCTGAATAAGTTGTGAGATTGAAGCTTTCAACACCCAGCTCTTCATAGCCTTTAAGTATGTTTATTACCCCTTTTGAAAGGTTTGCAGAATCACTTGTATCCAGTTCTGTGAAGGCGGTTTTATCGTTGAATATGATGAGGACTTCGTTGTTTCCGATGGGCGAAAAGCTTGCGAGATAAGTTATTCCGGCACTTGATGCTATGAAACGCTTGCCAAGTTTTTTCTCCTCAGTAGCGAGGTCCGACCAATAGCTCCGGTTGTTTTTTTCCATGTAGGCGTTGCTTGCCATCAGCACTTTTTCAGTCATGTAGGTGGGGCGGGAGTCCAGGGTGATCTGAACATGGGGGTGAAGTATGCTTGCGCCGGAGGGGAAGAGATGGTTCCAGTTAAATGTGACATACTTGGCAGCTGGGTCTTTAGCATAAACGGTTCGGCAGAAATCGAGGCTTGCGAGAATCGTATCTTCTATCTGACTTTGCAGGAATTCGCCGGTCCTTAAAAAGTGTTTTTCAGTAATTGTTCCCACAGCGTGATGCCTGGCAAAGGGAAATAGATTGGGGAACACATGGGTTTCGCCGCGTGTGATACGTCCCTTCGGGAGGAGATTAGAGCTGAATTTCGGCGTGCTGCTTTCAATGTTTTCAGGGCAGAAAAAACAGTTTTTCCGTGATCTTTTTATAAGCTCAGTGTAGTCGAAATCCCCTTCACCCTGTTTCACCCGCTGGGACCTCTGAATATTTACTCGTGACCACTTGCCCGTGAGCGGGTCTTTTCGATATTCAATATCCTGCTCGTCTAGTTCGAATCCCTTGAGAGGCGAATGAAACCGCGTCTTTTCATAGACCTTTTCAAACATGGATAAACCTCGTTTTCATTGAATATCAATCTGCCGGGAATTTTTATATACCCTCCTATGATAATAAGGCTTGATAGACTATGCCGGTTATTGAGCTTTCTGTAAAAGAATTAAACGTGTTCATAGGCGAGGAGGTAGGAGTTGAACGACTTGTCTCCTCGATTACAAGGATGGGCGCTGATGTTGAATCTGCCGATGAAAAAACGATTACAGTCGAGTTCTTCCCGGACAGGCCCGATCTGCTCTCAGTTGAGGGGACGGCGCGGGCGCTAAGGGCTTTTCTCGGAATCGCGCCTGGGCTGAAAACTTACAGCCTAAATCCAGCGGCCGCCGAACTCACAGTGGACACCTCTATCCTTCCCATCCGTGGACACATTGAGTGCCTGGTTGTGAAAGATGTTAGACTTGATGAGGATATGCTCAAAGGACTTATGGAAATGCAGGAAGACCTGCACTGGGCCCTTGGAAGAAATCGTAAAAAAGTTGCTATCGGCGTGCATGACTCATCAAAAATAACACCTCCCTACACATACAGAGCAGCAGCTCCTGAGGAGATACGCTTCGAACCCTTGGGGATGCCAGGCCAGGAGATGTCTCTTGGCGAAATACTAAAAAAACATCCGAAAGGCGTAGAATATGCACCGATTATCGACTGTTTTAACAAATACCCGGTAATCCTGGATTCAAAGGCAGATGTGCTTTCACTGCCTCCGATAATAAACGGTGAACTCACGAAACTCACTGTGGACACAACACAAATCTTTGTAGAGATGACTGGAACCGACGCGAGAGCAGTGCGATACGCGATGAATATTCTCGCCGCTGCTTTCGCTGAGCATGAGTGGAAGCTATCCAAGGTGAAGGTTAAATATCCTAAAGCGGTCGTGGAAACACCTGATCTCAGTCCGGTCCAGCGCAAGCTGTCAGTTGACTACACAAACATGATGCTTGGACTCAGCCTCACACCAGGGGAGATGAAAGTGTGTCTTGAAAAAAAGGGCTACGGTGCTGTGGAAGATGGAGATGGGCTCACAGTCTCAGTCCCAGCTTATCGCTCTGACATACTCCATGACATCGACCTTGTTGAGGATGTTGCAATCGGCTATGGATTTGACATGTTTGAAACTGTGCTTCCATCTCTCTCGACGACGGGCGCACGGCTGCCGGAGGAATCTATTGTGCGAAAGGCGAGGAGGGCGATGCTCGGCCTTGGCTTCACCGAGGTGATGACGCTTATGCTGTCAAACGAAGATGCGAATAACGAGCGGATGGGCACAAGCGACAGCGCGGTAAAGGTTCAAAACCCGATAAGCATTGAACACACAATTATCCGAACCCATCTGCTGCCAAGCCTGCTTGAGGTGCTTTATATCAACCGGCATCGTGAGCTGCCGCAGCAGATATTCGAGGCGGGTGATGTGCTCAAGCTTGACCCCAATGAGGAGACCAGCGCGAGAAGTGAGAAGCGGCTCGCCGGGTGCATCGTCCACGCTAAAGCGAACTTTTCAGAGATTAAATCAGTGTTTAACGCTGTGCTGCGTGACCTCGAAATCTATGGTGAAATTGAACCTTTGGAGCATCCCAGCTTCATACCCGGACGCTGCGCTCAAGTAGAGGGAGTCGGATATTTCGGCGAGCTGCACCCACAGGTTCTAACAAACTTCGAACTCGAATATCCGGCGGTTGCGCTGGAAATCATCCTCAAATAAATTTATAACAATTCACCAATTAAAGTAATCTGATGGGAGTGCTGGAAACCATGAGGGCGTGGGAGAAAGGAGCGATGGCTGGAGGGTTGTGGGGGTTATTAAATAACTTTATTAGCATATATTTGGCATTTACCACAGAGGATTATTGGATGATATTCTCTGAGATGAATATAGTCTTTAAAATTTTATATTTACCATCACTTATTACTGGAAGATTGTTAACCGATTTCCTAATAGATAAACCACCTCCCGACCAAGGTTTACTGAGCCTCTTCTTCCTTGTTATTTTGTTTTTTGGAACTGTAATCCTAATTGGAAGCTTTATTGGAGCAGTTCTTGGTTTAGGAATAGAAAAATATAGGCAGCGTAGTGTTAAATAAAGTCTATTGCTCCTTTGATGGGGCAGACGTCGATGCATATTCGGCAGGGCTCGGATTCAATGTCGCTTTCGTTCCTGCGGCAGATGTCGATGTTGAGGACCGAGATGATGCCGTCTTTCACGTTCATTATAACCTCTTTTGTGAGCGGGCCCTTGCCGCCTGAAACCTCCTGGCTCACAGATACGTTGAGCGGGCAGGCCACGACACAGTTCCCGCAGCCGGTGCAGAGATCGCCGCGTATCACGAGCCGTGTTGCCGTTGTATCCTGAATAGTTGCTTCAAGCTCTTTGAGCGCGATTCTCTTGCCGATGTTTTCCGGCTTTGCCATCGGCGGGCAGTCGCTGGCGCGCACATCACCCTTTAGAAACTTCACGGCAAAGGCCATGCAGCTCGGAAGACTACACTCCCCGCAGTTTGTATTGGGCAGGAGCCTGCGTATCTCAATTGGTGTTTTCGACATATTCCTTCAAAGCAGTGTTGTAAATATAACGTTATAATGGTTTCTGGAGAAGACATGATGCAGAATTGTTAAAATACATATTATGTGGGTCGCAGCTTGAGATACATAAATGACAGGTATCCCAGTCCAAGCGAAAAGACGTAGTATATGCCGCGGCTAACAATCGTTACGGCTGTTGCTATCTCTACGTTTATTCCGGCTGAGCGAAAAAGTGCGATCATAGTTATCTCCGTTGCCCCCACGCCGCCGGGCAAGAATGATATGATGCCTAGGAGGATGGATATGGCTTCAACCGCGATTACCATGAAAATGCTCACCTCCTCGCCGAAGGCCAGAAAGATGAGCCATGTTTTTATAAAGACCATGAGCCAGATGAGAAATGACAAAAGCAGGTTGTCGCGCACATTTTTCTTCTCACCGATTAGCTCTCGAAGGGTTGTGATAAACTCTGTCACACGCTCCATTACATAGTCTTCAAACACAGCGTAGGATTGGAACTTGCCCCTGATCTTTTTCAAGGGTCCGAAGAAATATATCCGCCGAAGTATCTTCGCCGAGAGAAGCGGCGGCTCCAGGTTTTTCTTCACATACACTGCTGAAACAACAGCGAGCAGAAACAATATGAGCACAGCTTCAAAGAGAAATTTGATTGATGATGCTACATCCATGTAGAGTGTGATAAAGAGTATCGCAAATCCGATGAATGAGCCGATTGCAATGTAGTTCCCGCTCTTGTCAACAATTATTGTAGCCAGGACCTGGCGTTTTTTAAGACCAGTGTATCTGCTGATATAATATGCTCGCACCGGTTCTCCACCAGTGTCGCGTCCAGGCGTCAGTTGATTTAAAAAAACACCTGTCATAAGCGCTGGAAAAACCTTGGAAAGCGATATGCTGGCAAGAGGCGAAATCGTTCTGCGCCATTTAACACTCCAAATAATAAATCGCGCCAGGGTCACTGCAAGCGCTGCTGCGATGAAAACTGGATTTCCCTGTTGTATCACCGTGTAGGCCTGCTGCCAGTCCACGCTGATTATGAGAACTGCGAGAACGCCGAACATAACAAGTGCGGTTACAACTTTTTTTGCAATGGATTTATTGTTCATAATAGCCATCTATCTTTTTACGGCCTGATTAAAAACCGTTTTGGGTCGATGAGAGCTGATTTAGTTTTTTTCTCCCCTATCTGGCGGACCTCACGCTTCACCTTGCTCAGAACTTCTTTTATGATGAGGTCACGGTCAGAGTCGCCAGCCCTGCTGTGGGTGAGGTATCGCGCGACCACACCTTCAATTTCGCGCTCAGCAATCTTTGCCCGCTCAAGCCCAGGTTTCAAGGTGCGGCTCAGGGTTTTTTTGATAAACTCTTCTCCAGGCCGATACCAGCCGGGATATGTTTCTGATAGAATATCCAGCTCCTCTATTGCTCTTTGAAATCCTGGGAGCAGAGCGTCCAGGTTTTTTCTTCGCAGATCAGATCGAAGCACGTTTTCAATGCTGTACTTATAGGGATGGTAGACGCTTGCGATTTTACGCCATTTTTTATAGGGATAATAGAGCAGGTTAATGTCGAGATACTTTGATTTTTCCTTATATCGATAAACTAGTTTCTCTGTCTCCCAGGCGATGATTGTCTTTTTGCGCGCAACCTCCTGGCTTCGAATGTAGGCGTTGTTTACAATTGGATTCAGAGGATTGATCAATCTGTCTGCTATGAATCCTCCGTATGCTGAATCCTGCGCGTCATCTTCCAGCACCCTACGGCTCACTCCGAGAAAAGCGAGTTCAAATCCCGCGTCAACATAGGTGTATTTCACACCCGGCCCGTAATCGTCAAGCACGACAAGCACATCATAGTCACTGTCACTTGTCGCGTATCCACAGACCTGCGAGCCATAGAGGCAGGCCGCCCACACCTCGCCGAAGGTGTCTTCCATAACTCTAACAATTGCTTTTGGTTTCATTTCTACTTCCCCTTCGCATGCACTCTTTTAATAGCTGAATCCAGACATAAAACTCTTTGGGCGCAGACCAAAACCTCTAAATATCCACGGCTCTGCACGTATTTTCAATGTTGCTCCTTCCCTTTCTCTCAGCATTCATTTTGACCTTCATCGCAACCCCTCCTGTTGCAAAGTTCTTTTTCAACCGCGGAGTTGTTGGTGTTGACCTGCACAAAGAAGGCAAAATCAAGGTTCCCGAGCTCGGCGGAATATCAGTGTTTTTCGCAACTCTTGTAGTGCTCACATATCATTATTTCATCGGCGCAGGCGAGCTATTGTTTCCAATCCTCGCGCTGATTATGATCGGAACACTTGGAATAATCGACCACTACACACGGCTCTCGGCAGTGCAGAAAATTTCGTCGTTCTATGTTATCGGAGTTTTTCTCACTTGGGGGCTTGGATTCAAAGGTGTAGCAACAATTCTGATAATAGGATTTCTCTTCATGGCCGCCGTGAACTTCACCAACATGCTCGCGGGCTTCAACGGACTTGAGATCGGAACAGGCGCAATCGCATCTCTCGGCATAGCCGCCACAGCATATCTGACAGGAGAAATCCACAGCTTCATAATCGCCTCAACCATGGCTGGAGCGCTCCTGGCATTTCTCTATTACAACAGATTTCCTGCAAGCGTCTTTCCAGGCGACGTGGGCACGCTCATAATCGGATCAGCGCTCTTTTCCTCGATACTTTTGGGACGGCTCTACATCCCAGGTCTTTTGATCTTCACCCCCTACATAGCTGATGCAGCTTTAAAATTCAGCTCGGCAGGTGTGATGAGCCGTGAGACGCAGAAGCCCACCGAAGTCCGGGATGGAAAACTCTACATACCAAAAGACACAAACCTCTCCCTTGCACGGCTGTTTCTGAGGCAAAAAGCGATGAGCGAAAAAGAAGTGGTCAGGCGGGTCTGGATGGTCGAAGCATTTTTCACAGCGCTCGCCGTAGCCTATGAGGTGATCATATGATCTGGCTGGATATCACGAATCAACCACATGTCCTATTCTTTCGTGACTTTATCAGAAGCCATGAGTGTTTTGTAACAACCCGTGATTTCGGAGGGCTTACCGGGCTGCTTGATCAAAACGGTATTGAATACACTGTTATTGGCCGTCACGGTGGAAAAGACCCTAAATCCAAGTTAATCGAGAGCAGCCGACGGGTCTCAGAGCTTGCAGAGTTTGTCTCAAAACATGATGTTGAATATGCCCTTGCCAAACACTCTGTTGAGCTTGCGCGCGTGGCATTCGGCCTTGGCGTACCCAGCATTTTCATACTTGACAACGAACATGCAGAACAGCAGAACAGGCTTACACTGCCCCTTGTCACATCGCTCATCACGCCTGCCGCACTGGACCAGCAAATAATCCAGAGTCAGGGTGCTGACTCGCAGCGAACCCACACTTTTAACGGTGTCTGCGAGGCAACTCATCTCAAAGGGTTCAAACCAGACAAATCCTCTGTGACAGAGCTTGGCGAGTATGTTGTCGTCCGGCCTGAGCCAATGACGGCTGCCTATTTCCAAAAACAGAGTGAAACCCAAGGGCTGATCGACAGGCTCAACAGGCGGGGATACAAAGTGGTGGTGCTACCGAGAAGCGGTGAAAAATATCAAAATGCCGTTCATCTCGAAGGAGTTGACTCACTTAACCTCATCTATCATGCAAAGGCGTTTTTCGGCGGAGGCGGGACGATGAACCGTGAAGCTGCAATCCTCGGAGTCCCTGCCGTCTCTTTCTATTCCCAGGAGCTGCTTGGCGTGGATCGATTCCTTATCAAACTGGGGCTAATGTATCACACCACATCGCTTGATTTTGATGTCGAATCTCTGCTGGCAGAGAAGGGTTTCAAGAAAAAGGCTGAAGGGATTCGAAAAACATTCGACGATCCATTTGAAGTGATAAAAGAAGCAGCGCAAGAGGTGACATAAGTTGAAAGCGTGGAAAAAAGGAGCAGTGATTGGAGCGATAATAAGCATATTAGGATTATCTGGAATACTTCAAAGACCTGCCTCAAATATAGTATGGATTTCCCTACCTTTAGTTGGTGCTTTGATTGGAAAATTCATTGCACCTGTTAAAACCCATAAATTTGAATCGTGGGAGAAAGTTTCAATTATTGGGGGGATATGGGGATTAATAAGCATTATTTTATGGTTCTTTTTTTCTTTAGTTGCTTTTGGACATGGACGAATAAATGATTTTTTTGTGTTTATATCCGCCCTTCTTTTTTTCCCTGGATTTTTAGCATTGCAGATTGATGATCACATTATTAATCCACTGACCTATCCACTTTTAGTGGGAAAAGAGATGTCGTTCTGGACCCGCCTTCCGTTTGTTTTGATTTTTATTACAATTCCTTTAGTTATTGGAGTTGTTTTGAGCTTGTTACTCTACAAAGTCTATTTGAAATTTCAGGAGAAGAAAAAGTGAAGACTTTAGAGAAATGATATGAGACTTGATGAGTAGAGTTTCTAGACAGTTACCGCAATCCCTGCTTCTTTCTTTAGGACATCAGCCATGTCTGTCTGCTCCCATGTAAAGTCCGGGTCGTCTCGTCCGAAGTGACCATTGGCCGCGGTCTTGCTGTAGATCGGGCGTTTGAGCTTTAGCTTTTCAATCATGGCGGCTGGCCGAAAGTCGAAGACAGATTTCACAAGCTCAGCAATCCTTTCATCCGGGATTTTGCCGGTTCCAAAGGTGTCGACAAAGATTGAGATCGGCTCAGACACGCCGATGGCATAGGCCACCTGCACCTCGCATGAGTCTGCGAGCCCTGCGGCCACAACGTTTTTCGCAGCATAACGCGCCATATATGTTCCGCTGCGATCCACCTTAGAGGGGTCTTTGCCGCTAAATGCTCCGCCGCCATGGCGGCCACTGCCGCCATATGTGTCAACAATGATTTTTCGCCCAGTAACACCTGTGTCGCCGTGGGGCCCGCCAACCACGAAGCGCCCGGTCTCGTTCACATGAAACTTGGTTGCATCATCTAAAAAATCGCCAACAACAGGCTTTATCACCTGCTCGACTATGTCTCTTCGCATCTCCTCTCTGGATATGTTTTCATCGTGCTGGGCCGCGATTACAACCGCGTCAACACGCATCGGAGTTCCATTCCGGTATTCCACTGTCACCTGGGCTTTGCCGTCAGGCCGAAGGTAGGGCAGCGTTTTATTTTTACGAAGCTCTGCGAGGCGGGCTGTGAGCTTGTGTGAAAGCGATATTGCAAGGGGCAGATATTCCGGTGTTTCGTTTGTCGCGTAGCCGAACATCATGCCCTGATCTCCCGCGCCCTGCTCCTTCTCACCAGTTGCTGTGACACCCATTGAAATGTCAGGCGACTGCGCGTCTACCTTGTCGAGTATTTCAACTGTTTTGTAGTCGAATCCGATTTTTTCATCTGTGTAGCCGATGTCTTTTATCGCCGCGCGAGCAATCCTGTCAATGTCAAGCTCTGCCTTAGTTGTTATCTCGCCTGCCACAACAAGGAAGTTGGTTGTCACCAGGCATTCACAGGCAACCCTGCTCTCAGGGTCAACGGTGAGCGCCGCGTCTAGCACGGAGTCAGAAATCCTGTCACACACCTTATCGGGATGGCCTTCGGTTACAGATTCAGAGGTAAAGAAATGTCGTCCTTTCATCAAGATTCACCACAAGTAGTGACACATTGAGTTTGATATTTATTTCTTTTGCACACAACAGGGGACGTTCGAAGCTGCGGTCTGCATATATTTATAAATACCCCTAGTGGGAGTCTAAACCTAGGTGATTGAAATAACTGAAAAAATCCTGATTACATGCGCGCTGCCCTATGTGAACAATGTGCCGCACATCGGTAATATCGCAGGGTCTCATCTGCCAGCAGATATTTTCGCGCGGCTCTGCCGAATCGCAGGTTATGACACCGTTTTTAT
>QIDD01000010.1 GCA_003230355.1 Methanobacteriota archaeon | reverse complement strand
TACACAATCCATGACAAAGGGCTTTCAACAGTGATTGACTGGCGAAATAAAGACAGTTATGGAAAAGACATTCCCGCGCGTAAACGGGCGCAGATATACCGGCTTCGAAAATGGCAGCAGAGAATCAGGGTTTCAAACGCAACAGAGCGTAACCTTGCATTCGCACTTACAGAACTTGACAAGGTTGCGTCCAGGCTCAGCCTTCCCAAGGGGATTCGGGAGCAGGCGGCAATCGTCTATCGAAAGGCAGTTGAAAAAGGCCTTATCCGCGGCCGAAGCATTGAAGGTGTTTCTGCGGCGGCGCTTTATGCGGCGTGTCGGATGTGCAGCATACCCCGAACACTTGACGAGGTTGCGGACGCGGCGAAGCTGAACCGCAAAGAAATTGGTCGAACATACCGCTTCGTCGCCCGCGAGCTTGACATCAACCTTAAACCCACAACACCTATTGAATATGTGCCGAGGTTCGGGTCTGAACTCAATCTTTCAGGCAAAACCCAGGCAAAGGCAATCGAGGTTCTTAGAATGGCGATGGATAAAGAACTCACATCCGGCCGTGGACCGACAGGTGTTGCGGCAGCTGCAATCTACATCGCATCAGTGCTTCTTGGCGAACGGCGCACGCAGCGCGAGGTTGCCGATGTAGCCGGTGTTACTGAGGTTACGATTCGGAACCGCTACAAGGAGCTTGCGGAAAAACTGGACATTGACATTGTAATCTAAAAACAAAAATCCGGGGGCTCAAAAAAGCCCCTCACATCCCCATATTTTTGATCTGAGTTTTAGTGTATTCAACGAGCCCGCCTGCATCAATGAGTTTTTGCAGAAACGCGGGTGTCGGCGGGAAAGATGCTTCAACTCCTTTAGTTGTGTTTTTCACGATTCCAGATTTAAAATCAATTTCTAGATTGTCTCCATCATCCGCAACAATTGCTGCTTCAACTAGGGGGAGGCCTATGTTTATCGAGTTTCGGTAAAATATTCTTGCAAAGCTTTTTGCAACGACGCAGCTTATGCCGGCGCCGATAAGCGCCCTTGGCGCGTGTTCACGTGAAGAGCCGCATCCAAAGTTTTCCTCTGCAACGACGATATCACCCTCTCGGACTTCACCTGCAAATTCAGGTCGCGCTTTCTCAAAGGCGTGGGCTGCAAGTTCGGCTGGGTCGCCGGTCACAAGATACTCGGCAGGAATAATCTGGTCTGTGTCCACATTTGTTCCAAATTTCCACACCCGACCCGCAATCTTACTTCTCATATCTCAAACTCCAGTGATTCATGGTTTATCTGTTTTTTGCATGCAACGCGCATCGTAATGTTTAAGGTAAACTGCGAAAAGCGTGAGCGCCAACGTTCCCAGGATATTTACACCAAAGAGAAGCATCTCCTTTTGCTCAAAGAGCTTGAAAGAATCATGTGGACATGGTTGTAAAGGCGCTTAGAACGCCGATTATAAGAAAGATGCGTCTCCAAGGTGGAACACATCTCTAATCTCAGTTAAGCCTATGACGAGTCCGAGAAAAAAGCTTCCAGCAACATTTACGGTCATCGTTCCAATGGGAAACGTACTTGGAGATCTGCTGTACCCAGCTGCCCAGGATATAGCGCAGAACTGCACCTATAAATCCTCCCAGGCCCACTAGTATAATTTGCTCCATAGAAAACCGTTGGCTCCACCTTTTTTCTATTCAATTTCCGAAGGATCGGTTATCCGTCCAGTTATCGCAGACGCAGCAACAACTGCAGGGTTTGCCAGATAAACCTCTGATTCCTTGTGCCCCATTCGGCCTAGGAAGTTTCGGTTTGTTGAGGAGATGCAGCGCTCGCCTTTTGCGAGCACACCCATGTATCCGCCGAGACATGCGCCGCAGGTGGGCCCTGAGACATAGGCATTTGCATCGAGAAATATTTTTATCAGCCCTTCGCTCAGGGCTTGTTCAAACACTCTTTTGGTTGCGGGCACAACGATCATCCGTGTGTCAGATGCGATTTTTCGGCCTTTCAAAATCTCTGCAGCCACGCGGAGGTCTTCGATCCTTCCATTTGTGCATGAGCCGAGATAGGCCTGGTCAACGGTTATGTGGGATAGCTCTGATGCGGGCGCAGTGTTTTCAGGTAGCGACGGCTTAGCAACTGTTGCAGAAATTTCCGATGCATCATACTCATAGACTTCACTGTAGTCCGCGTCGCTGTCTGCATACAAGGGCGCGTAATCGCCTCGAACCCGATCTTTCAGATAATTGAAAACTTTTTCATCGGGCGGGATGATTCCGGCTTTTGCTCCGGCTTCGATCGCCATGTTTGAGATGCTGATTCTGTCTGCGAGCGGGAGGGATTCTATTGCACTTCCGTAGAACTCCATGGACTTGTAAAGCGCGCCGTCCACGCCGATTTCACCGATTATGTGCAGGATGATGTCCTTGCCCATCACATATTTTTCCAGGCTTCCCTTAACCGTGTATTTCTGGCTCTCCGGGACTTTGAACCAGAGCTTGCCAAGCGCCATGGCTGACGCTGCCTCAGTTGAACCCACACCGGTCCCGAATGCGCCAAGCGCACCGTATGAGCAGGTATGTGAATCGGCGCCTATAATTAAGCGGCCCGGCGCGACAAATCCTTCTTCGATCATCACCTGATGGCACACACCGCAGGTCCCCACTGGGAAATAATTCGGCATATCATATTTCTTTGCAAACATCTGCATCGCCCTGGCCTGCTCAGCCGAGGCCACATCCTTGTTTGGAACATAGTGGTCTGGAATTAGAATCGTTTTTTCACGCAGCGGCTGGCAGTCAAACTTTTCAAAGACCTCAAATGCTGGAAGACCTGTTATATCGTTTACCATTACATAGTCGATTTCAGCTTCAACCATATCACCTGGCTCGACACTTGATTTTCCTGCTTTCTTTGCAAGTATCTTTTCAGCTATAGTCATAGTCATAATGTACCTCTACAAACTCCATATTTATATATCTTAAGCGTCGAAAACAGATAGTATGGTTGTTTCTGAGGAGCATGTTCTTGTTAAGGTTGCCGGGGTTTTTGTGGCTAACACAGGGGACGGGCCTAAGGAAACTGGGCCTGTCGTATTTTTGGAAAGTGAGGAGAAGCGTATTCTGCCGATCTACATCGGTGTTTCAGAGGCATTCTCCATTCAAACAGCACTGGATAACACTCCTTATCCACGGCCGCTTACACACGACCTTTTCATAAGTGTGCTTGAAAATAATGGGCTTGGAATTGAAAAAATCATTATTGACGACATAAGCGAAGGCGTGTTTTTCTCGCGGCTTATTATATCTAAAAACGGCAACCCCTCGGAATTCGACGCACGGCCAAGCGACTGCATAGCGCTTTCAGTTCGCACAAGCGCGCCAGTCTATGTGTCATCAAAAGTGATGGAGCAGGCCTCGGTTGAGAAAAACGATTACACCGTTGAATAAGATATTAAATATCTACTTGGCGGCCTCTGAAAGCTGCCATTCAATAGTCTTGAGAAGCACGTTTTTAGAGATGGGTTTATTGAGATGCCATTCAGCGTGAGCAGATTCAAGGCTCATGAGAGCGTCCATCGTCGTTGTTTTAGCTGTGAGCATGCATATGCGGATGTCCCTTAAAGCCTCGTTTGACTTTATCTTTCTTGAGACCTCCCATCCGTCCATTTTCGGCATCATAACATCGAGCAGGATTAGATCCGGCCTCTCCCCGTCAACCAGCATTTCAAGACATTCCAACCCATTTTTTGACTCTATTACCGTGTATCCTTCTCCTTCGAGTATCTTTCTTAATATCTGTCTGATTGCGGTGTCATCATCAACAATCATTATCTTCGTCAAAGTATTACCTCACTTTTCCCTTCAGGACGTAATATGCTATCTAAGTTGGGGTTATCTGTTACTTTGATTTTAAAAATGCTTTCTATCATTTCTTTTGGAACCTTCTCTCCCTTGGATTCCTTTGTCAATATCCCTTTTATCTCAATCCCTACTTGTTCAAGTGTTGATTTCATTTTAAGTGCGTCTATGACTCCATCTCTTGTCTGCCCTATTATTATCACAAGTTCAGTCATTAATTCAACTCCTTCTATAAAACATATTCTATAAATCGGAATTCCTTAATAAATGCTTTGTCAATTTTATTTTTATGTTTTATGGTGATTTCGAGTTAAAATGGAATAGCGATAGACGAGTCTTCATGTTACACTGCTTGAATTTATCTGTAAAAAGGTTTATACACAAGAAACATAAATATTGGTTTGAATTTCATGGAAATGTAGTGGTTGGAGTCATGGAAAAAAATATTTCACCGTTAATGTTGATTTTAATTATTGGCGCTTTTTTATTAGCTTTCAGCGTGCCTCTGTCAGCTGAACGTGAAGCCAGCACGATATTATCTTCTCAAAGAACATTCGAAACCATAACAGCAGATGGTTATGCGAATGAATCTTCATGGAACGATGTAAAAGTACTTGTAGCCCCTGTTATAGATGGAAGCATTGGAAAAGTGGATATCAATTTACGCTCCCTCTTTGACGATGAATACATCTACTTCTTCATAACATGGGATGACCCGACAAAAAGCGTGTACAAAAAACAGTGGACCTTTAACGGCACTGACTGGGTGAGATCAGAGGATGAAGACAGATTCGCCATCTTCTGGAACATCAATGATTCGATTGCCGGTTTCAACATAGCTGGATGCGCAATGCTCTGCCACGGAGATCGGATGCAGACAAATGCCCCGGAGGAAAAAGCTGATTCTTGGCACTGGAAGGCGGCTAGAACAAACCCTGCAGGATATGTGGATGATAAATTTGTAGGTGACGTTGCTATCGACTATGCAGGCGGGCCTATCGGCACTCTGACTGAAGTGACGGGCCGACAGTCTGATTCCAAGGAAAGCGGCGGCTATAAAGACAACATCATTGAAGATAAGACGCGGCCAAAATATTATGAACATAAACCAAAGGATTCAGTGGATGAAATGTTCATTTTTTCAAATGAAGTTGAAGATGGACAAGCCGTTGAGATAACAGATGAAATGGTGTTCAGCAAAGGGGACACCGTGCCGGGATATATACTTGAAAAACCAGTTGGCAGCAGAGGGGATATCGAGGCCAGAGGTGTTTGGAAAGACGGGCAATGGAACTTGGAGATCAAAAGAAAACTCGTAACTGGCAACGATGACGATGTCCAATTCGATGTAACAAAGATATACCGGTTTGGAGTCGCTGTAATGGATAATACCGGCGGCTTTCTAAAATTTGGCGAGGGTCATAGCTATGATTTAGGTGCTAGAACCCTTGAGTTCGGTGGGATTGGACTTGAAGAAGTGTCAACACTGTCTTTGGTAAAGAGCTACCTGCAAACTGCCGAGACATATGTTAAAGCAGACGACCATGGGCTTGCAATATCAGCTGTTTCTGACTCTCTATTAGTTTATAATTCAGTGAGCGGGCTTTTATCCAATTTAGATCCTTCTCTTCACATATCAATAATGAGGGGATTTGTAGATGTTAGAAGATTGCCCACCCTTGAAAATATTGATGCGCAGATCAAAAACATTGATGATGCAATGCTGACTTTGCAGGGAAAACGAGCGCCAAAAGAACCTTCACTTGGATTAATAATCCTGTCGGTCTGGGGAAGGGTACAGCTCTATGTTTTTGTGTCGCTTTCAATAATTGTTCTTTACCCATTTTATAAAACTATCCAGACATTGAAGACAAAGGAGCTGAACTACTTCGGGGTCTTCCTACTCATAGTTATGGCCCCTATTTTTCTCCAGGGACTTGGTAGTCTGGGTATTCTTATTGACAACAAATTTTTGCAGGCCTTCAGTATAACAACAAATGAGTACGTAACCATGCTTTGGGCGTTAGCTGTCTATGTTGCGCTGCTGATCGCTGGATCTGGATTTAAACAAGTGGAAAATACCATCACAACCCTTAGAACACAAAAAGAAGACCTAGATGATTCCAACAGGCTCAAAGACATCTTCACCGATATTATGCGTCATGACCTTCTAAATCCCATTGGCCTAATAGGAAGCTATGTTGATCTGCTGAGAGATGAAAAGTTAGAACCCACGGTTAAGGAATATATCGACGTAATCTCAAACAGCGCTGATAAGGCCTCTGAAATGATTGAAAGCGCATCAATGCTTGGAAAGTTAGAAAAAGAGGAAACATTGGATCTGAGCAGATTAGATCTGGGAAAGATCCTAAAAAGAGCGGTAAGTGACTTCAAAATAAAGGCAGACCATAAGAAAATAAAGCTTGAGCTAAGCCTTAAAGATGAGTATCCCGCAAATGTTAATAATGTCATATATGATGTATTTTCAAACCTCATCTCTAACGCAATTAAATACAGCCCAGAGGGGTCAACAATAACAACTGGAATTACCGATGAAGGTGAAAATTGGCGGATATTTGTGGAGGACCAGGGAGAAGGAGTCCCGGATGAGTACAAGAAAGATGTCTTTGATAGGTTTAAGCGTATCCACAAAGGAGGCGTTGAGGGGACCGGGCTTGGCCTCACAATTGTTAATAAAATCTTGGATTTGCATAAAGGCAGGGTTTGGGTGAAAGACAACCCTGGCGGGGGCAGCATCTTTTTGATTGAAATCCCCAAGGACTTAACCTTATAAAATGTGCATCTTAACTTCAGGTCTTCTCATTGATTTTATTCAAGAGATGGCTGAGATTTTGGGAAACGCCCGCGAGGAAATGCTTTGCTTCTTCAGTCGTAACAGCCCCCCTCTGAGACGGTTTTATCATCCCATTATGCTCCAGAACCCGCAGTGAATACCTGATCTTGTGCTGGGGCATGCCGCTTTTTTCTGAGAGTTTTATTATTCCAATGGGCTCGTTTTCTATGACGAGCTTGAGTATTTTCATGTGCCGCTCTAACAGCTCGATTTCCTCTTCTAGTCTTGAAAACATTCTATCATGTCTGGATTTGCCCTGTAAGATATATAGTTATAGTCGAGATAGGAGTATGAGCGATAGTGTGTGTTAGTTCAAGACTTTGAGTCTGATCTTTGCAAAGTCTTCTTTTATTTCAACCTTAAATCCCATCCCGCGCAGAACATCTTCAATTAGGGTTGTTACGAACTTCTTTGTAACGTCAGCGGTGAGGATGAGTGTGAAATCTTTTTCCGATGTTTTTGAGAGTTTAAAGAAGTTGCAGGCTTCAAGGCGCTCCAGAAAGTCAACTGGCGATTTCACCTTTTCACCCAGGTGTTCGCTGTGTGACTCTGCAACTTTTTTATGGTTTTCCCAGAATGCCGCTCCCTCAGGCGAGGATTCGATGAGCTTGAGAAACATAACGAAATGGTCGATGTCAAGAATCACGTGCTCGCCGTCTGCAAGCATGTCAACATAGGTGTTGATGCGTTTTGCGCCGTGGCGGTCGATGAGCCGTTTATTTTCAGAATAGAACTGCAGCGCCTTTCGGATGAGCCCGCTTTGTGAAAGTTTCGTCTCTGCCTTCATCACCTCAAAAAGCTTTGCAGTCTCAGAGTCAAGCGCGATTGTAACCCGTGTTGGAGCAGGCATAGAATTACGTTGCCATCTTAGTATTTAAACCTTTAAGAAAGGTTCATAAAAATTATGAAAACTTCATATTGAAGCTTATTTCTTAAGAAACGTTCTCAAATCCCTTTATATATTATTTTGAGAGTAAACTAGCGATTAATAGCCATTAAAGGCTGGAAAACAAAAAATTCAAAGGAGGAAAAGAGATGAAAAGAAGGATAACACTTGTGCTGTTGGCCCTTATGATACTGATAGGGTTTTTGCCCTCTGTTATGGCCGCAGATCCCTCAGGTGGCGTGACACTAGAAGAGGATCCATTGGCACCTCTGACCTATATCTGGATGCTCGTGGCCGGCTTTCTGGTGTTTTTCATGCAGGCGGGATTCGCCATGGTCGAGGCAGGCTTTACGCGAGCAAAGAATGCGGCGAACATATTGATGAAGAACATCATGGATTTCTCAGTCGGCACCCTGACATTTCTTGCCGTAGGCTATGGGATAATGATGGGAACAGATCGCTTCGGCCTCTTCGGTACGGGACTATGGTTCCTCAGAGGAGAGGCCTATGATGTGGGAGTCTACCTCAACTGGTTCTTCATGGTGGTCTTTGCTGCTACCGCGGCGACTATCGTCTCAGGCGGCATGGCAGAGAGAACCAAGTTCAAGGCATATCTAATGTACAGCTTCTTCATCACCCTGATTATATATCCTGTGTACGGACACTGGGTATGGGGTGGCGGCTGGCTTATGACCGGCGATATATTCGGCAAGCTCGGCCTCCTTGCAAAGGACGGCTCTGCCCTGTGGTTTGCTGACTTCGCAGGCTCATCTGTAGTGCATCAGGTCGGCGGCTGGCTCGGCCTTATGGGGGCCATAATGCTCGGACCAAGGATAGGCAAGTACGGCAAGGACGGGAAGCCACGAGCTATACTAGGCCACAGCATCACCCTGGCAGCACTTGGAGGCTTTATCCTGTGGTTCGGATGGTTCGGCTTCAACGCAGGGAGCACCCTCTCCGGCACAGAGCTTCGCATAGCCGTGATTGTAGTCACCACCACTATATCTGCTGCAGCGGGAGCGACAGTCGCCATGTTCTACTCCTGGGTCAAGATCGGAAAGCCAGATATCGGCATGACAATAAACGGCTTCCTTGCAGGGCTTGTCGGCATAACCGCTGGTACGGCGTGGGTTGGTGCAACTGAAGCAGTGATAATAGGTGCCATTGCTGGCTTTATAGCGGTGAAAGCCATCCTCTTCTTCGAGAACAGAGGCGTTGACGACCCTGTGGGCTGTGTGAGTGTTCATGGAGTAGCTGGCTTTTGGGGTACCATAGCAGTAGGACTCTTCGCTGACGGAACATACGGGAACTACGCGGTTCCTGGAGCTGGAAACCCTGCAATCGTAGGCCTCCTACACGGCGGCGGTTTCGGACAGTTGATAGTTCAGTTCATCGGTGCAATTGCAGCGTTGGTATGGGCCCTTGCAGCAGGGTTTATAATGTTCAAAGGCATAGACCTTTTGGTTGGTCTGAGGGTCTCGCCTGAAGAAGAAATACAGGGCTTAGATTTCGGTGAACACGGGGTAAATGCATACCCTGACTTCATCGTTGCAAGAGGCGATGGTACCGGTGTAGAAGAAATTGGAGAGTGATGGAGATGAGAAAAATAGAAGCCATAATTCGGCCTGAAAAACTTGATCCAGTTAAGCTTGAGCTTGAGGAAAAAGGTTTTGTCGGCCTTACGGTGACAGAGGTAAAGGGCAGAGGCCGTCAGAAGGGCATCCTCCAGCAGTGGCGCGGCAGAGAGTACAGGGTAGACATGCTGCAAAAGACAAAGCTTGAGATCGTTGTCGATGCCTCAAAGGCAGACGAGGTTATCGATACAATAGTTGAGGCAGCAAAGACAGGAAGCGTTGGTGACGGAAAGATCTTCGTCTACCCTGTCGAAGATGTGGTCAGGGTCAGGACAGGCGAGCGTGGAAAAGAAGCACTCTAGGAGACCTCGCGTCTCCTACTCTTTTATTTTTTCGTGATTTATACGAAAGATTGTTGTGAACTTTTCTTAATTTTTATGAAATTGCCTTAATTTGTCTTAAGTTATCTTAAATAGTCTTATAAAGGACGCATTTTCTCATTCCCTTCATGAAAGCAAAAAATGGTTTGCTGGTTGCGATTTTTTTATCTGCTGTTTTTTTGTTGACGCCAGCTACAGTGTTTGCTGCAGATGGAACCGTGGATTCAGGTGACACCGCCTGGATGCTTATATCATCGGCACTCGTACTACTAATGATACCGGGTGTTGCCTTCTTCTACGGCGGGCTTGTGCGAGGAAAAAACGTGCTCTCCACACTCATGATGGTCCTCGGAGTGCTTGCCGTAATCTCAATCCAGTGGGTGCTTTTCGGATACACCCTGGCCTTCGGACCTGACATCGGCGGTTTCATCGGAGGACTCAGCAATCTGGGCCTCGCAGGAATAGGTCAAGCCCCGAATCCAGAATATGCAGCTAACATACCGGCTCTTGCCTTTATGATATTTCAAGCCATGTTCGCCATCATTACCCCCACCCTCTTTGTCAGCGCCTTTGTGGAGCGGGGAAAATTCAGCTCATTTCTAGTGTTTGTCTTTTTGTGGTCAACATTTGTCTATGACCCCGTCGCCCACTGGGTATGGGGCGTGGGCGGATGGCTCGGCAACCTTGGAGCGCTGGACTTTGCAGGCGGAAACGTTGTGCACATCACATCAGGCATGAGCGCTCTAGTAATCGCCCTGTATCTCGGCAAGCGTAAGGGATATGGCGACACGCCGATGGAACCCCACAACATACCTATGGCCGTACTGGGCGCGGGGCTGCTATGGTTTGGATGGTTCGGCTTTAACGCAGGGAGCGCTCTGTCATCGGGAGGTCTCGCCGCAAACGCCTTTGTAGCCACACATATCTCGGCTGCTACAGCCGCCCTCACCTGGATGCTTTTGGCATGGAAAGACAGACGACCCTCTGCCCTGGGCCTCGCCACCGGAGCGGTTGCAGGCTTGGTTGCGATAACACCTGCAGCAGGTTTTGTAGGGCCCCTCGCAGCAATTGCAATAGGAGCAGGGGCTGGAGTAATATGCTACTACGCCCTCCTCTTCAGAATAGGACGCGGCGTTGATGAGTCCCTTGATGCTTGGGCAGTACATGGTGTGGGCGGCACGTGGGGTGCACTTGCGACAGGAATATTCGCAAGCATCCTCGTGAACCCTGACGGAGCCAACGGCCTCCTTTACGGAAATCTAAATCAACTGCTCATCCAGATAATTTCCATAGTGGCGGTTGTCGTCTATACCGTTGTGGTTACATTGATACTTCTCAAGGTCGTGGATGCCACCATAGGGCTTCGTGTAGCCGAGGAGGAAGAGGCTGTGGGACTTGACATAAGCCAGCACGGCGAGAGGGCCTATTCGTAGGAGGTGAAGATGATGAAGAAGATCGAGGCGATAATAAGACCTGAACGGGTACATGCGGTCACAAAGGCCTTGGAGGAGAACGGCTTTATCGGCCTCACCCTCACCGAGGTGAAGGGGCGGGGACGCCAGAAAGGCATCATCCTGCAGTGGCGGGCGGGCGAGTACCGTGTTGACATCCTGCCCAAGGTGAAGGTTGAGGTCGTTGTAGAAGCATCAAAGACAGACGAGGTCATTGACACGATAGTTGATGCAGCGGCAACAGGTAAGGTGGGCGACGGCATGATATTCGTCTGCCCAGTGGAAGAAATAGTGCGGGTTAGGACGAAGGAGCGCGGCAAAGTGGGCCTCTAGAAGGGGCCTTGCGTCTCCTAATCTTTTTATTTCATGGATGACCCATACAATGATACTTAAGGCGGTGATGTTAAAATGCTGATCGACTCCCACAACCATCTCGGCGGACCGGATATGGGGGATGGAGCCAGCCAATCGCCTGAGGAGATAATCGAGAGGATGGATGCCTGCGGTGTTGATATGGCGGTTGTCTTCCCGTTCAACGAATTTGACCCTGGAGTTTCATTTTCAAAGGCCAAC
>QIDD01000009.1 GCA_003230355.1 Methanobacteriota archaeon | reverse complement strand
ACGGCTCTGTCCTGCACAAGACTGTTAATGATAAGGTGAATGTTGAATGCGGGCTTAGAGGGGAGTCATTTTCATTTATCAGGGAAAACGGAGGCTACACGCTTGAAGTTTCAGATGTTGATATAAAGGCTGTTCTCGATGACAAAAGTTCGAAAACAGACTATATCAGGTTTAATGCAGGCATATCACCATTTTATCGGCATAACAAATATCTCCCCTTCAAAGGTCGTGTAATGGGAGAGCAAGTAGATAAGGGTGTTGCCTTTATTCAGAACATGCCTTTTATGCCCTGGCGATGGGGTCGGGTGTTTTTTGAATCTGGAGCGCGGTTTGATTATTATGAGCCTCGTGTTGTGCGTCCGCTTTATCGCAGCATAAACTTCGAGTTTGACAAGCTGCGCCTGGAATTCAAGTTGAATCAGGATATTTCTTTTCAAGACTCGCGGTGGAATATCACTGGTAAAGCTGCAACAGGCGAAAAAATTTCTCTTTCAATCCACCCCTATCAACATGTGTATCAAACATTTGAAACCCCTCGAACAATATTTGACTATACTGAGATGCCGTCTCGGCTTGAAAGCTTTGAAATCACTAAAAACGGCGAAACACTATTTTCTCAGGAATCGCTTGGCGAAAGCATTGCAAATTGTGAAGAAGCCTTTTACTCCAAGCTTTTGATCTAACAAGGCATCGGATGAAGGCTGCTTGTGGGCGTAATGTTTTTATCCTTTTGCTGATAGGAGGGGGAGTATGAAGTGGGAAGTTCGGATTTCATATAAGAAGGGTGTTTTGGATTCTGAGGGTGAGTCAACACTTTCAGGTTTGAAAACACTCGGTTTTAACAATGTAGATAATGTGAAGGCTGCCAAGGTCTACCTTATCGAGGGAAACCTCACTCGAAGGGATGTGGAGGAGATGTGTGAGCGGCTTCTTGCAAACCCTGTAAGCCAGGATTACTCGATTTCTGAAGTGAAATAATGGCAGGTCCAATCTCTCTTGATGTAGATGACACAGGGCTTATAGCGATTTCCAGGGACATGCAGCTGTCGCTCAGCCTGGAAGAGATGAAGGCGCTTAAATCTCATTACCACGCTTTAGGGAGATCTGCCACAGGTATTGAGCTTGAGACCTTTGCCCAGACCTGGAGCGAACACTGCTGCCATAAGACCTTTCGCGGCGAGGTTGAATTTGAAGGCAGAACCATCTCGAATCTTTTGAAGACAACCATTGCCAAGGTAACGGCGGATCTGAATCCCGATTGGTGTTTCTCGGTTTTTGAGGATAACGCAGGGATCGTGGACTTTGACGGGGACACTGCAATCGCGTTTAAAGTTGAAACCCATAATCACCCGTCGGCGCTGGAGCCTTTCGGAGGCGCGGCAACAGGAGTGGGCGGTGTTATCCGCGACATCCTCGGCGTCTGGGGCGAGCCGATCGCAAACACCGACGTGCTCTGCTTCGGACCCCTCGACTACCCCTATAAACGGCTCCCAGCAGGTATGAAACACCCTTCATTCATCTATAAATACGTGACCGCAGGCATCGGCCACTACGGCAACAACATGGGCATTCCAACGGTGAACGGCGCCATCTACTTTGACGAATCCTATGTAGGAAACCCGCTTGTCTACTGCGGGACTGTGGGGCTTGTGAAAAAAAGCAGGTATAAGCGAGTGATTAAACCTGGCTTTTCAATGATTCTCGCCGGCGGAAAGACAGGTCGCGATGGAATACACGGCGTCACATTCGCATCTGTTGATCTTTCAACTGAGCAGGAGCGTTCAGTCGTGCAGATCGGCGACCCCATCGAGGAGGAGAAGGTGCGCCGCGCTGTGATAGAGATTCGCGACCAGGGGCTTGGCTCTGCCATTACTGATCTCGGCGGCGGCGGACTTTCATCAGCGATAGGGGAGATGACTGAATTAGGCGGGTGCGGAGCCGACGTCCATCTTGAACGGGTGCCGCTGAAACACCCTGGCATGCTGCCCTGGGAGATATGGACAAGCGAGTCACAGGAGCGAATGCTTGTCTGCGCACCCGTTGATGATGTTGAGGCGATTCTCGGCGTCTTTGCTGATGAGGAGGTTGAAGCAGTTGTTGTTGCAGAGTTTACAGAGGGTGAAAGCCTTAGGCTCATGCATACAGATACAGTTGTGGGTGAAATCAATGTACCCTTTCTCTTCGGAACAAATATCCGTACACTACGGGTTGCAACACAGCCTGAGAGGAGTTTTTCAGAACCAAGTGTGAGAAGCACTGACCCAGGGGCGGATCTGCGTGCCCTGCTCGCAATGCCAAACATCGCGTCAAAGGAAAATGTGGTTCGCACATATGACCATGAGGTGAAGGCCCAGACCGTGCTCAAACCGCTTCAAGGCTTGGACGGTCCAGGAGACGCCGCAGTTCTCAAACCGCTTTTTGACTCTTATAAAGGCGTTGTCATATCTAATGGGATGAACCCTGAATATGGGAAGATCGACCCCTATCACATGGCGGCCTGTGCAATCGACGAAGCGATTCGAAACAACATCGCAGTCGGGGGCAGGCGCATAGCGCTTCTCGACAACTTCTGCTGGGGAAATCCTGAGCGGCCTGATCGAATGTGGGGGCTTGTACGGGCGTCGCAGGCATGCTATGACGTGGCCCTCGAATTTGAAACTCCTTTTATCTCTGGAAAAGACTCGCTCTATAATGAGACCGAGCTTGGCCCTATCACGCCGACACTTCTCATCTCTGCGCTGGGGGTCATGCCAGATATCAGGCGGGCTGTGTCAATGGATTTAAAGGAGACTGGCAACAAGATATTCATTGTTGGAGCCACGAAGGATGAGCTTGGAGGATCACATTTTTACAAGTTGAAAGGAAGTCTTGGCAAGAACGTTCCAAAGGTAAATGCACGGGAGGCTAAAGCGTCTTTTGACGCGCTCACAAAAGCGATTGACTCTGGTTGTGTGCGAAGCTGTCACGACCTGTCTGAGGGCGGGCTTGCAGTTGCTGCATCGGAGACCTCCTTTGCAGGCGGGCTTGGAATCGAGCTGGATCTGGACAAAATACCAAGGAAAGGTGAATTAAGCACGGAGAAACTTCTCTTCAGCGAGAGCCAAAGCAGGTTTCTCGTCGAGACCTGCGATTCTGCGGCCTTCGAAAAAGCCATGGCTGGCACAGTTTTTTCTGAGATTGGACGTGTCACAGGCGACAAACGCCTGAGGATTACCGCTGGGACGGCCACAGTATTAAACATAGACATTAATAGACTCAAGGGGAGCTGGAAAAATGGCTTATAAAGTGTGTATCATACGGGCTCCAGGCACGAACTGCGACAGGGAAACGGCCCTGTGCATTGGAAGCCTTGGCATCGAAGCTGAGGTGGTTCACGTGAAGAGGATAATGGATGGACAGACACATTTTTCTGACTTTGACGGCCTCATCATTCCAGGAGGGTTTTCCTTCGGCGACCATGTGCGGGCTGGAGCGCTTCTGGGAAAAATTCTCAAAGAAAGATTCGGAGACGAGCTTGTCCAGTTTTCTGCGGATGGAAAACCTATACTCGGCATCTGCAACGGATTTCAGGTGCTTGTTGAATGCGGCCTGCTCCCTGGCAGAGGCGCCCTTGGTGCTCTCACAACAAATCTCTCATCACATTTTGAATGCCGATGGGTGGATCTGAAGGTCGAAGAGTCTGACTGCATTTTTACCAGGGGTTTGAGGAGGGGGATAAGACTTCCAGTGGCCCATGGTGAGGGGCGGTTTCTGGTTACAGAGGGCGAGCTGCAGGAGATGACCGAAGCCAATCAACTTGTATTTAGGTATGCCCTGGAAAAGGGAGAGGCTGCAGGCGGCAGTTACCCGGAAAACCCGAACGGCTCGGTGGAGGATATCGCAGGCATTTGCAACAAGGCTGGAAACGTATTCGGCCTTATGCCGCATCCGGAGCGTGCGTTTTATCGTTTTATGCATCCCCGCTGGACGAAGAGCGATGATGCAGATTCATGGGGCGACGGCTACAAGATATTTAAGAACATGGCTGAATATATAAGGCGATGATTGCTCTTGTTGACTCAGAATCAGCTGAGGTGGGCTATGAATATGTCTATCTCGGGGAGGCTGATGAATGTAAAAAATGCAGCCTGCTTTTGCCATGCCACCATAATCTTGAACGTGGCCGAAGATATGCTGTAAAATCGGTTCGCGACAAGACCCATCCCTGCAGCCTTTTTGGTCAGGTGGTTGTTTGTGAAGTTGAGGAAGTGGGTGTGGACGGAGCGATCGCTCCTGAATTCGCCTTTATCGGGTCATCGATTACGTTCAAAACGGTTGATTGTAAAAATGCTCTCTGCGATTATTCAAATCTCTGCATGCCGGAGGGTGTATCCACCGGTGATCGATGCACAATCACCGGTGTGAAGAAAAAGATAAACTGCCCTGAAGGCAAAAGCCTGATTGTTGCAACGCTCAGGCGGATTTAGACTCTGTCTTAGGCTTAGCAGCAGCCTTGGGTCTGCGCTGTTTCTGCGCCTTCTGCTTCTTCTTCTCAGAGGGAGCGGTGCGCCGATGTACATCCTTATAGACCACTTCATCAACAGCGTCAATAAATGTGAAGATATCTCTGACTGCAGAGATCTGTCCAAGCGTTGCGTTGGGATCAACCCTGAGAATATCTGGAAGCACGATGTCAACTGTTTTTTCTTTAACAGTGATCTTGAATTCCTGTGAGTCCACGCCCGGCATGTATAGCTCAAGTAGCTGGCGGATCTTCTCCTCTTTTTTATTCACCTTCTCCTCGATTTTAACCTCATATTCAAGGACTTTGCCTGCAAGCCCGTGGTTGAGATCAACCCTTACCCTGCCGCCGCCAACGCTTTGAACACGGCCCACAGCGTCGTCAAGTTCAACATGCATGCCCACTGCCGGATCAACTCCTCGTTTTTTGAATTCACGCGTTGGGATGACCTTTATCTTTGCAGGGTCGCGTTTTCCGAATCCATCTTCAGGCGCGATGTCGATTGTTGTCTTATCCCCTAGCTCTGCACCTACAAGCGATTTATCGATTCCAGGTAGCACGTGCCGGGCGCCGATGACAACAGGCCGGGCCTTAAAGATCAGATTCGGCTCATAGATGTTGTTTGCCTTTGCAACATCTTCATATGTTGTGTCAAAGACCTCGCCCAACTCCTTTATCTTCCCAGTAAAATTGATCCTAACAAAATCTCCTTTTTTAAGCACCATAAAAATATTCTCCTTAAACCAGTGTTGCGTCCACAACCTCAGCCGCTTTCACGCCTGAAACCTCGCGTGCCTTCTCTTCAAGCAGGTCGGACACTCCGCCTGAATCTTCAACTACATAGGATGGTTTCAAGGCTACAAGACCGAATGCAATGGGCTCTTTTTCAATGGAGTTGAATTTTCCCACGCCCAGGTTTTTCAATTCATTCGTGATTTCATCTAGGTTTGATTCAACGCCGTCGGGCAGAACCTTGAGTGTTACAAGCACCATGCCCATTTCAGGGTCCTCCGAATCCACATGTTGATGTGTAGCGTTTGCCGAGTTTTCTGCATCTGGCGCATCGACCGATTATTTCATCGCAGTTTGGACAGGGAAACTTGACTGACCCGTCTCCTATTGAGATTGTTGCGCCGCATGATTTGCAGGTTAATTTTTCCAATTTATTTTCCTCCTGTTATAAGAGTGCCAACAGGGTCTCCTTCAAGGGCCCGTCTTATAATATTTTCCTCTCTGCCCGATAGGACTCTGCAGTCCATTTTCCAGGTCTGCAGATAGGCTGGCAGGCTCTTATCTAAACAGGTGGTTGTATTTAAGAGTTTTCCCGCAGGCACGTCAGTGATAACTTCTCCGTCTTTTATTATGCCCTGTACATCTGTGAGTTTGATGAAGCTGGATTTGCCTGCGGATTTTGCGATGTAACATGCGATTGTGTCTGATGCAATGTCCCATGAGCTGGGCAGATTTGACTGTTCAACTATCTCCAGCGGCAGGATTATTCTCGGACCCCTTTTAATCTCGATTTTTTTTGTCAGCGCAACGCCTGAAATGTCTGAGAGATAGAACCCGTATTGATGCATGGCCAGAACAGCCATTTTATGGGCAGCCTCCTCTGACAGGTCATGTGAGGAATAGACCCTTCGAACAATGTCTGCAAAGACCCCGCCGCCGGGAACTATAAGCACATTGTACTGCCGCAGAACACTCATAACCTGCCCTGCGTCTGAAAGCAGGCTGCCGCCAACCTTAACAACCATCATGATAAAACGTTTATCCTGCGCTCCTTTTAAGGATAATGTTAAAATAGGGTGAGTGATAACTTCTCCTGAGGGTTACAAAAATGGAAAGGGAATTAGGCTCTAAAAAAACCGCTCCAACCGTTCTGATTGTTGAAGATGACATTGAATCGGCCGAGCTTCTGCAGGTGCTTTTCGAGCGTCACGGATTCAGCATCACAGCAATCGCGTCAAACGGCGCGCGGGCGGTTGAAAAATACAAAGAACAGAGACCAGATGTTGTAACAATGGACATTATGATGCCCACCATGGACGGGCGGAGCTGCACAAAACATATAATGGAATTCGACCCGGATGCAAATATCGTGGTCGTATCTGTTCTGGGCCATGAAGAGCTTGAAACGCTCAAGGCCCTTGGGGTGAAGGCATTTATCCAAAAACCCCTTGACATTAAAGAGTTATTCGAGACCATGGTAAACCTCTCGATTTCCATTGTTAAAGATAAATCAGGTCTTGAGCTTGGCGCCGTAGGGATGGTCACACCTGCCGAGTCTGATGCCTCTCAGAACTCGCTGTTTCTCGACATCCTGCGCCATGATATTCTGAATCCTCTGGGCCTTATTAAAAACTTCGCTGAACTCATGATTGACACTGCCACTGAGGAGAATAAACCTCAGATTGAGGCGATAATCCGCGGGTCTAACCGACTAATCGAGATAGTCGAGGATGGAAGCAAGCTTACATCCTATTCGAAGCTTCGCCGCCTTAGCTTTGAAAACCTTGAGGCTGGAGCGCTGATCAAAGACTCTATTACGGCGAATGCCGAGGCTGTCGCCCGCAAAGATATCACCCTGAATAACACTGTTTCAGGCGAGCACTTCATATCTGCTAACATGCTTCTAGGTGAGGCTTTTTCACAGATTATTTCAAATGCGGTCAAATACTCAGCTGAAGGCTCAACCGTAACAATTGAAGCGTCCTTCAATGATTCAGCGGTCTTCTCCTTTAGTGATAGTGGACCCGGTGTTGACGACCAGTATAAAACCTCGATTTTTAACAGATTCGAGCAGGCGAAGAAAAAGGGGGTGAAGGGTTGTGGTCTCGGACTGGCAATAGTAAAAAAGATAGTTGCACTCCACAGCGGCGAAGTCTGGGTGGAGGATGGCCCAGCGGGCGGCAGCATATTCAGAGTTGAGATTCCAACGAAAGGGCGGGGGGGATAGTTGTAATATGGCGGTTTTAGATCAAATATTTTTTTGGAGTGTTGTATTTGCCTTTGTAATTGAGATTATTCTCATTGTTATTATTATACTGAGAAAGAAGCAGCTTATCAGTGAAGATTCAAGGAAAGTCTTTGAGGGTAATAAACTCTTATTTCTCATTGTAATCGGGCTTCTGGTTGTAACCCTTTTGTTTGAACTTGTCGGCGAGATCAGCGAAATATTTGAAAAAGAATATCCTGCGATAGAAGTTTTAGACAAGGTTCACATGATCGTTCTGCTCGTTTCACTTATTTTGATCGGATGGTTGACCTATAAGATGGTGAGGAGCAAATGATCTCTGAAATAATAACAATAATTGGATTTACCATTATATTCAGCCTTGCCTTAATCAACGTTTATTTCTTAAAATACGCTGAAAGATTTTTCAAAGACCCTGAAGAATTCCAGCAGTCTCACACGATGTTTTTGATAATTCTTTTCGCGCTGATCCTGCACAGCCTATATCATTTTTCAGAACACTTCGGCCTTCCCTATGGACCAATCTTTGAAATCACCTCGGTCTATCTAATCGTAGCTGTCATGGCTAAGGCGACCAAACACGCGCTTTATCTGGAGATTTCAGCCGAGATAAAAAAAGAGAGGAAGGTGCGCGAGCTAATGGAATACAGAGCTATCCAAAGCAGACTCGGCGATACCTCAAAAGAGCTTGTAGAGACAAAGAACTTTTTTAACAACATAATCCAGAGCTCTGCAGACGCAATCGTTGCAAGCGGCATTGACAAAAAGATCACCTATTTTTCAAAAGGTGCAGAAGAACTTTTTGAGATCAAAGCAAGCGATGTAATCGGACATAATGTGCTGGATCTGTATCCCAAAGAGTTTCTGCGCAAAAAGGACCGCATGGACCGGGCCCGCGAGCTCAAGGAGAAGGGATACATCAAAAATATGACATTGAAGATATCAACACCTTCTAACAAATTCAAATCCATCTCTCTTTCAATTTCGAGTTTAATGGGTGAAGACAAAAAGATCAAGGGAACAGTGGGCGTTGCAAAGGACATTACAGATGAGGTAAGAGCTGCAAATGAGATACGCCAGCTAAAAGAGCTTTCTGACAAGATACTTGAAGGCATGCCAGAAGGGCTTCTCCTTCTTGACCTAAAATTCAGGATTGCTCGCGTGAATAAAAGTTTTGTGCGAATCACTGGAATCGAAAAGAAAGAGATTGCAGGGAAAAACATACTTGAATACATGAAAATCCCGGTGGCTGAAAAGCTTTTTGAGGCGATGAATCTTAAAAAGAAATTTTCCTATGTTGCCTTCAACGAAAAAACCATCAAACCCGAAGAATTCACATTCAATCTTGACGGAGAGGAGAAGACGCTCACCGACTATTGGACTCCAGTATTTGACCGGGAGGGACGGGTTGAATTTGTGCTTATAATACTTCAGGAAATTACACTGAGAAAAGAGCTTGAAAAAAGCCTGATGGAGCAGGCTGAGCAGCTTCAAAAATCAAACGAGCTTAAAGACATATTCACTGATATCATGCGTCATGACATCTTAAACCCTATCGGCGTGATCAAAAACTATGCTGAAATCATCACGCTTGAAGATATAAATCCCCTGGTTAAACGAAGCGTTGACGCCATCTCGCGAAACGTGGAGAAAACTGTGGAGATGATTGACGCCGCATCAAAGCTGGAGAAGATTGAAAGCGTTGAACAAATCGACTTTGAAACTCTGGACCTCGGCGTGTTGCTTCGCGATGCTGTGGAAAACACAACGGTTCGAGCCGCTGAAAAGGGCATGAAGATTATTATGGAGTCTGAGGGCAGCTATCCCGCAACGGTAAGCAGCTTCATTGGCGCCGTATTTTTGAACCTTCTAACAAACGCGATTAAATACAGCCCTGAAAATACTGAAATCAGAGTGGGTGTAATTGACTTGGACACCGCCTGGAAGGTGTATGTAAAGGACCGTGGCGAGGGGATTAGCGACAGATATAAAGAGACTATTTTCACACGCTTTGAGCGGCTGCAAAAAGAGGGTGTGAAGGGAACAGGCCTGGGCCTTGCCATTGTAAAGCGCATCGTTGAGATCCACAGCGGCAATGTCTGGGTGGAGGATAATCCAGGGGGCGGGAGCGTATTCTATGTTGAGCTTCCCAAGGAGTTCAAATAAAAAATAGCTTCATTTAGTTTATTACAAGCACAACTACATCGTTTACATTTGTCCCTGTGGGGCCTGTCATGATGAGATCATCCAGCTCTTTAAAAACATGGTATGAATCATTTCGGGATAAAAACACCTGTGGTGAGAGATTTTTTGCCTGGGCGCGGCTCTTGCTTTTGCCGTCTGCGATTGCCCCTGCAGCATCTGTTGCGCCGTCGATTCCGTCTGTGCCCATGCTTGCAATGCAGATGCCTTCTCCATCTATCTCTGTCATCGCGCTCAACACCAGCTCCTGGTTTCGCCCGCCCCGGCCATCACCGGTAACAGTTACAGTCGTCTCGCCGCCTGCTATTAAGACCTTGGAACGGCCACTCTTCTGATGCGCGGCTGCCGCATCCATCAGACGCCGAGCCAGCGTTCTGCCAACTTCACGCACCTCGCCGGAGAGGGTTGTAGAAAATATCTGGATGTCATAGCGGTCTTTGAACTCATCTGCTACTGTGTTTAAGACCTGGCTGTTAGTGGATATGAGGAAGTTATGTGTCCGCCTTATGCAGAGATCGCCTTTTTTCAGAGTCTCCGGATGCATGTTGCGGCCTCCATTTTTTAGATAGTCCGTAATGCGGGGGTAATCCTTTGTGAGCCTGTATTTTTCCAAAACAGATAGTGCGTCAGTATATGTAGTTGGATCAGGTGCTGTCGGCCCTGATGCGATGACGTCGAGAGGGTCGCAGACCACGTCTGAAATGATGAGTGACACAACTGTTGCAGGATAACATGCCTGCGCGAGCCTGCCGCCCTTGACCTTTGACAGGTGTTTTCTCACCGAGTTCACTTCAACAATATCAGCACCGGAGCGCAGTAGTCCCCCTGTAATATCCTGCATATCGGAGAGGCTAAGTCCTTCAGTTGGATAAGGGATAAGCGCAGACGCCCCACCGGAGAGAAGAACTATTACAAGGTCTTTTTCACCCGCTCCCTGCGCAATTTCAAGTATTCTTTTTGACCCCTTGACCCCGGCCTCGTTTGGCACCGGATGTGTTGATTCGTTGAGAACTATGATTTTGGTTTTGTACCTCTTTTTGGTCCCAGTTGGAATGTTTATCCATCCCCCTGAAATCCTTTCACCAAGCAGGTTTTCTACAGATTCAGCCATTCCCCCGCCAGCCTTCCCCCCTCCAATTACATAGATCTTGTCATACGCTTCAAGAACAAACACTTGACCTTGGATTTTCAACTTCCCCTCGTTTAGTTGAAGCACTCGCTGCATTGCAACTTTCGGGTCAGCCTCTGTTAGGACACGCTCCAACAGGGTGAGTGCGATTTCTCTTGCGAATTTGTCGCCTGCGCTCTCTGCATTTTCAATAAGGCCTTTAATATTTTTAATTCTGCTCATCTTCAGCCTAATTGACCTATTAAAGGCTTAAAACATTATTGGTGAGAACATGCCAGGTGGGCGCCTAAAAGTTTACACCCGATGATATTTGATACACCAGCGCTTATAATAGTTTCACAGACCCGCAGGCTGCAGTTGAGAAGGGTATAAATAGGGGTGACGTAGGCAGATAATCTTTCATAGAAAGGTGAAATTCAATGTCTGGACTGTTGCAGCATCTCTTTGAGTCAATAGGCGAAAATCAGCATATAACCTATGAAAACCTGTTTACAAAATCAGAAATCACCCTGCTTACAGAAGCCGGCATCTTAAACTTGGAGCAGGAAACATGAAAACAGAACTAAAGCCGGCAGCTGGGAAAAAAACTCTAAACCCCCGTGACTGCAGCCATGCAACACCCTATATGGTGGACAACGGCATACTTGACATCTACATCTGCGACCAATTCCGCGCAACCTGTTATTTCGAGCCCAACGGCGGTAAACAGTTCAATAAAATATGTGAAAAGTCAAATCTTTAGAAGGCCAACCCCCTCTTATTCTACACCTTTCTTTAATCAATAAATGTCCATCAAAAGATCACGTTTATTCAAAAAATAAAGCATCTGCTTATGCACATCCAGCTCAGCCACATTAAGGTTCATACGCTCCGTTGATTCGACAAAGGATGCATACCGCCCCAGCCAGACAGCACCAAGCAGTTCAATTATCTTATCGTCCTGATTTTGCTTATAAGCTGCCGCCGCCCGCACAACGGTTTCAGCCCACAAATCCCCGTCGAGATGAGACTTATCATGCATTGTTGTAATCAGAGTATCATAGTCGTCACCGGCAATCTCCTTTAAGAGACGGCGTTTACCGTCTAAAATCTCGTAACCCGCTTTCCAAAGTGCGTCACGTGATAGTGTGACAGATGTCGGAAGAGGGCCCTTGTATTTATCAAGTTTACGAGGGCGCTTAGCCTGATGAAAAGGCATGGGCGTGCGTTTTTTCCACTCTACTTCATGCTCAAAAATCGCCTTTGTCACCTTTTTGAACATGCCGAGAAGATGCTTCTTCGGCTCAGCATATTTCGATGTGGATTCATGGAATTTCGCGTCTAATATCCCGCCATGCACCCGCATATCATTTGCAAGCGCTACAGTTGTGAGAAAAGTGTCAATGCCGAAGTCATCGGGAAACAAGGGATGTTTGAGACATCGTTTCACAAGCTCACTGCTCATGCCCACCTCGCCGCCCATAGGCTGGCGAACCTCTTCACCCCAGAGCATTGTAACCATTGGGTAGGTGAGTAGCTTTGTGATGCCGCCGTCGTGCTTATCTCTGAGATAGCGGGAGACAGTGAAATCAGCGTGGCCAAAGGCGATTGGACGCAGCAAATAATCAACCCAGCTTGGCTTGATGCTTATCAGGTCGCTGTCAACGATTGCAACCATGGAAGCATGCACACGCTCTGAGACCTGCATGATCTTTTTTATCGTCGCACCCTTGCCCTTGTTACGCGGCGCCTTTACAACCTTTTTTTCAATGTTTGAATCTACCCTGAAAGAGTTTGCAAGCCTTACTGTGCGATCTGTTGAACCCCCGTCTGCCACAACAATCATCGACTTATACTCAGGATAAAACTCTTGAAGCCCCATTGCAACCATGCTCATCACATGGATGATCGTCGCATCCTCATTATACGATGGTATGCCGATTACAATGTCTTTTTTTCCCATATTTAGTACCACTATCAGGTATCTTTTCAAATCGTTTTTATATAACCTTTATGTTTCGGAGCACAAGGCGTAGGTCTTTTTCCCGGATAACCACGTCTGCTGCCTCAGAGATTTCTGGCGCTTTGGGGTCAAATGCGATTCCAAGACCTGCATCGCGTATCATGCAGAGGTCAACTAGGTTGTCGCCAACTGCAACAGTCTCGGAAAGGGGAATCCCGTATTCCGCTGCCAGCGACCGTAGTATCTCGCTTTTACAGATTGACGGGTCGCCGCAGAAATCAGGGTTTTGGCAGTTTGCGGGCATCTCGATTTCACCTGTTACAATCCCGTCTTTAACAATCAGTTTGATTCCAAAGGCCCGATCCACCCCTAATAGATTTCTAAAATATTCGGCCACAATGTCATAGCTGTCGGTGATAATCGCTGTTTTATGGCCCAGTTTTTTCAGCTCGGCAATCGTTTCTTCGGCTCCGGAAGTAAGAGAAATCCCCCTCACTACATCCATCAGCTCAGCCGCGCTCACACCCCTGAGAAATCCTGCGAGAAGCCTGCTGCGCTCTTTCTTCGAATACCTGCCCGCTAAAATCTCCCTGGCCTCATCTTCAAATCCAAGGGCGCGAGAGAGAAAAAGAATTGTTCTACCCTCCAGCAGGGTCCCGTCCATATCAAATACAACGAGCTTCATCATTACCTGCGAATCCACCTGTCGATCTTTTTCTGGGACCTGCTCCGTTTTCTGCCAGCCCGAATCCGCTCAAGCAGTAAAGAGCGATGGTGCTTCCAGTAATGCACTATCGCGTAATCCTCCTTTATCTTAAGCTGACAGGTGCTGCAAATCATCTTAACAAGCAAATAGTGTGGTCTTTTAATAAATAATCTTTATGGAGCTAAAACACCGTGGGAGAACAGCTTTTTCGCAGGCCATTATCTCAACAAGCTTTTAATTATGCTTTTCACAATCACAGACTTCGAAGATTTTATATCTCCCTGAAGATAACGCTTAAAAACAGCTTCAGCCCTAGCCTCATCCACCTTCAATAGGCTATTTATCAAATGGCTCCGTGCAAAGTCAGGGCAGAAATGAGCCATGTCCTGGATGAAGCGCATGTTATCGTAAAATGGCTTAGAATCCATTACAGCCCTTGAGTATTCAGCTAGCCCTGTGTCTAGAGGTATCCTGCCCTCCACTATCATTCGCACAATCTTAGCGCAGATTTCGGCATGTTCAAATGCGGCTCTAATCCCTTCACCCGACCCAGGGATCACCTGATTACATGCGTCGCCAACCACAAAGGCCTGATTTCTCACAGACTCACCCAAGGTAATAATCGGAAGAAAGCCACCGTGGGGTTTAGCACCATTTCTTGATACACCCATCTCTGAGAGAAAACCATTGAGAACCTTCAATGGACTGCCTGAAAATTGTCCGCCAATCCCTATCCTTACCATGTCTTTTCCAGTCGGAAATATCCAGCCATATCCGTGGGAGGTATAGCGCTTGCCATAAAAAATTTGGATCGAATTTGTATCCCCGGCATAATCGGTTTCTATCTCCAGACCAAAGGCAGGTCTTTTCCTCCAGCCCCGATTTTTCCATGCTGCGCGGTTGCCGACACCGGGCCAGCCTGACGCGTCGATAACAGCCTTTCCAGTGCACATGCCCTGATTAGTTTTAACAATGCCGCCCTCTTTAATTTCAACTACTCGCGTTCCTGTTTTAATCTCTGCGTTTTCCATGTTTCCAGCGAGGGTTTCACAAAACACCTTGTAGTCGATTGTGCAAAAGGGCTCTGGAAGCCGCACCTGCACACCAGCACCACGACTTGAATGAATCGTTAGATAATCAAGCCGTTGTAAAACCGAATTACTGCAACCTAGACGTTCTATCCAATCTACAGATGTGCAGCATGTGGATCGCTGTGTCTTGCCGAGTCTGCTCTGCCTCTCAAGTATCAGGACATCGCCGCCGCTGATAAAATGGGCAGCCGCAAGGCCTGCAAAACTGCCACCAACGATTACTACATCCCAATCGTTTTTACTCATCTCCACCAGCCAGGATATTTTATAGACATTGTTTTAATAAGGTTTTCCCTAGCTGCAGCTCTTAGTGCTTACAGGTGCAGTAGTGTGCAATCTTTTTCATCTTTTCCTACTCTATTCCAGGGGTGAAACACTTACATTCTGCTGCAAACACTGCGCAGCAACATATGGAAAAAAACTTTAAGAACCTCAGCAGTCTGTTAATCTCATGCCTTTGGATGACAACTCCGAGAATCATTCAAATATTCCGAACAAGGTTATTCTCGGAATGTTTGTTATATTGGTCTTTTTATCCTCATTAAACGGGATTATTGGAGTCTTGACTGTTGGCCGCCCCTCCTCCTCCGACCCAGTTTTCCATCAAAAATTAGCCGACGGATGGTTAAATGGTGATTTTCCACTTCTTAATGAAAAATATTTTTTATTTGGAGGGCCCTATCCCCCGGCCTTTCATTTAACCATTGCCATTTTGTCAAAAATATTTTTTACCTCCCCACTGACTATAATGAATCTCTTTCAAATTTTTCTATTCCCACTTATACTATTGTCCACTTTCTATCTAGTCGCTAAAAGTACTGATCTGTATACCGCTCTTTTGAGTATTTCCTTTTTGCTGACAAGCACAGGATTTCAGGATAGAGCATCACAGGTCATTCCTCAAGCTTTTGACATTTTATTGTTTCCAATTGTGATCTACTTTTTTATGAAGAAAAGAAAAAAAGAATTCATAATAATCTCTGTATTTTTAATTTACAATCATGGGATATATCCTATTCTGATATTAACCTCCCTGCTGATATATTCAATGAGATACGAGGGAGAAAGGAGAAAGGAATTTTTTAAGATAGCAGTCTATTCTCTCCCTTTGTTTTTAATTATGAGCCCCTTTCTGATCAGCGCCTCTGCCCCTGCAACCTTAATTAACAGCGCGCAGAAAGATTTGTTTTTTAATAAGTCCTTTTACGGCGTCTTTTATTTTAGCTATTTTTTATTCGCAGCAACAGCGATAAGCCTATATTATATTCGAAATAAAAATAGAACGGAATTTGAAAACATATTGATTCTATGGTCGCTCTCATTAATCCCTTTGTTTCCCTTCTTCCCGGATAGATTCGTAAGTTACGTTGTTCAACCCATTGCAATTCTAAATGGAATAGTCTTTGGCAGAATCTTCATTAAAAAAAGAACAAACAGCATATTTCTCTTTTTCATGTTTTTAGTCGCGATTTTGCACATTGGCATCATATTCACATTATTCCACAAAGACATACAAGTTTGGAAAATGAATGAAATTGCCCAAATCTATGTCAATCTCCCCTTAACTATCTTAACGCGTGTATTCAGTTAGAAATACACATACATCCTCTGAATTTTTTTCCCCTTATTATTCGGCTGACCGGAACCAGTGTTTTCACATTAGTCGATTTTTAAAGTTCCGATCACCTCGTTTATAACGCCTCTGGACCGTGGATTGAAAAAACCACTTTTTATTGACATCAAATTCAACATTGCATCACTTGACAAGAAGATGAGAAAGAGACTGAAACCTAAGCTAGAGCTACCTGACAGTATGTTTTTCCATTCTCAAGATCTCATATGCAGGAGGCCTGTGATATCATTTTTATCACAGTTTTGGAATAAGGGTAGTGGATATTGCATTTCATTGTTAACTTCAAAACTTATATCGACTTGAATGCCGATATAATGTGAGTATTCGATAAAGCAAGCATTATATAGCCACTGCTGATAGAATGTGTTAGCGTATTTTGGAGTTTGATTATGAAGTGGACCTTTCCTGCCTTCGTGTTTATTGTGTTGGTTTTCTTTACAGCGTCGGGTTTTGCTGCTTCCCAAGGATACTTTTTTCAATGGCAAAATGAGACTGGTGGTTGGGTGCGGGCAGCGTCGATTACCGCTGACGGCGGGCGTGTTGCAGCAGGGTCAGGCGATACCTATGCCTATCTCTTTGACTCTGATGGCGAAGAGATTTGGAGGGCGAAGACCTCAAGCTACATAAACAGTGTCTCCCTCTCCTCAGACGGCTCATATCTCGCTGCAGCCTCTGATGATACCAGAGTCTATCTTTTTGACAGGAATGGGACTGTTAAGTGGGCCTATGACATCGGCTCAAAAGGTGTGTCCCTTGTGTCCCTTGCCGGTGATGGCTCCTATCTGGCAGCAGCATCGGATCATCCTGATAACAGAGTTTATTTATTCAACCGCAATGGAACCCTGCTCTGGAGATACAAACTGGGCGACGCTGTAACCGCTCTTACGATTTCAGAGAACGGCTCACATATCGCTGCTGGCTCGCTTGACACAAACATCTATACTTTTGACCGCGACGGCAGGATTCTCTGGACCTATGACACTGGGAGTGTGGGTGTTTCCGGTCTTGCTATATCAGGCGACGGACGGTGGGTCGCCGCAGGCACGCAGTACAATAATCTGACTTTGATAAATGACAAGGGAGTTTTAAACTGGAGCGTTGCGACTGCGGGCCGGGTTAAACAGGTTTTTTTCACTAAAGGCGATAGTGAAATCGCAGCCTTTACCGATACAGATGTTTTGGAGTTTTTTTCGATTAAAGGCGCGGCCTTGTTTAACAGGAGCGTGGACAACCGGATCAAGACTCTTGCACTGTCGGCAGATGGCTCAAAGATTGCCGCAGGATTTGACAAACCTAATATCGGCGTCTACTACTACGCCCTGAACCTTTCACAGTCTAACGACACATTGCCTGCGACACCGCCGCCTGAAAAACCAAAAATCACGGTACTAGCAAACTCAATAGACCTCGGTCTGGCCGATGATTTCATAGCTTTCTTAAGTGGCAGAGGCATTGAGGTTATCCATTCAAGGGCATCCGAATTTAATGATTACAAAGCTGAAAAATCCATTGTCGTCCTCGGCGGTCCCGATGCCCCTGACGGTGTGGGGGAGATTGTTCAAGGGATTTTAACTGAAGCAGAGGCTGATGCGATCAGAGAGCCTGGCGCCAAGAAGATGTATGTTAAACCGAATTTCTGGGCCGCAGGTCAAAAGGTGATCGTAATCGCAGGATATGATAGGAATCTGACGGCGGCAGCCCATCTTGAAAATCAAAATGCCCTGATAGATGAAATAGGCGCAGATTAGCAGCAGTGTTAAAATAGTTCCATCAGCCGGGTTTCAAACTCAGGGAAGTATGGTAAGAGAAACCTTTGAATCCATTGGTCAAGTCCGAAGAGCATGGCAAGGCCAGTTGCAATTAGAATCCAGCCTGCAAACTTTTTAATTTTCTCAGAGTTACTCCGCGTCCAATCAAGTTTCGCAGCCACCGTTTTCCCGCCATAGGCGATTGCAAGCATCGGGATTCCGAGGCCGGCTGAATAGCTTGTGAGCATGAGCGAGCCTGTGAGCAGGTTGCCCTCGATTGCCACAAGTGACAGCACGGCTCCGAGGATTGGACCCACACAGGGAATCCACACAATCCCAAGCGACAGTCCAAGTATGAAAGCGCCGAAGAGAGACTCATCTCCACTACGGG
>QIDD01000008.1 GCA_003230355.1 Methanobacteriota archaeon | reverse complement strand
CTAACGAAGTAAATGCAGAAGTTCCAGAATTAATGAAAGAACTCAGGATTAAAACAATTGTGTTTTGTGGTGAAAAAGCTCGGGATTACTACTTTACAATAGAGAATAAAATTAAAGGTAATAATGTCATATTAATGCCACACCCAAGTGGTAGTTTATTAACACTTGAAATACGTGAAGACGTAACAAAATATGTTAGAAAAAATAAAAGATATGTTTCGTTCTGGTAGAATGTCAACAAATAATGATTCGAGAGATTTAATAATCATTTTAAAGAAATCTTGCAATCGCTCCAAGAATAAGAATTAGAATCAAAATAACAGCTGCGATTTGTTTTTCGCTGATTTCGTAGTAGCCTGGCTGGTGTGAGACGGTTTTTCTTTTTCGAATGCGTTTTTCTATGAATTGTTTGGCTCCGTTGATGCTGCGCATTGTACCCTGTTTTTGCGGGGTGGGTGTCCAAATTCTTCCTCGCATGGGTTTTTCAGAAAACTTTCGGCGCTGCCACCGCTCCTTTGTCAGACCTGTGCAGCCGTGTTTCTCCGGCAGATGATGCTTGCGGCAGAACGTTTCACTGCAATAACTGCATGTAAAAGGCAGGAGTTCCTCCTCCGCGCAGATCGAGCACTTCGCCATTAAAACACCCTGTGCAATAAGGATTGATTTGAAAACTATCTTCTTAGATGAACATCTCGCCAGGCGGCTTTGAAATGCCCAGGTCAATTTCTTTTAAGGATTCTTCGACATGGCGCTGAGTAACTGTTTTTGAATCTTCCAGCATAGCCTTGTATAGCGCGGCCTTCAAAAGCTTCTCTTTAATATCGCGGCCTGAAAATCCTTTTATCCGTTTTACAAATCCTTTGAGGTCGGCGTCAAGCGGCAGCGGCAGCGTCCGGGCGTAGCTTTGAAGTATCTCCAGCCGCTCGCTGTCAGTTGGGATTTTGAAGTTGAGTTCTTCTTCAAACCTGCTGCGAATCGCCTTGTCAAGAAGCATGGGGTTGTTTGTTGCAGCGATTGTTACAACACCTCTGTTTTCCCGGAGGCCATCCATCTCTGAGAGCAGTGCGTTAACCACTTCTGACACGTCACCGCGCACAGACTGAAAACTCCTGTCAAGGGCGATTGCATCCAGTTCATCTATGAAGACAACAGTTGGCGCGCTTTCAGCGGCTGTTGAATAGAGGTCGTGAATCCGTTTTGAGCCGTCACCTACAAACTCTCCCACAAGATCTGTTGCCCGCACCATCATAAAACTTGCGTCCACCTCGTTTGCAAGTGCCTTGGCAGTCATGGTCTTGCCTGTTCCCGGCGTTCCGTAGAAGAGCACGTTTCTCGGCGCCCAATCCCCGAACTGCTCTGAATCCTCAAGATAGCGCATAACGATTCTGCATTTCTTCTTTACATGGTTGTGGCCGATAACGTCTGCGAGCCTTATCTTTGTTGTCTTGGTCTTTGGCTCCTGCTTCAGATCGGTTGTGTCAATTTCGATTATCGTGTTTTCAGCAATCTTCACCGCGCCTGATGGAAGCGCCCTTATAACTTGATATGCGAAATCAGGTATAACACGCTGGTCAAAGAGATAGTCATCAATAGATACGATGCTTCCCATCCACTGCTCTTTTGCATAGAGTTCGAAGAGCTCGATGTTTTCAATGTTTACGCTGAGGTTGCGGTGCATCTCGCGGATTGGAAATCCAACTGGACGAAGCTGAATCAGCCTTGCCGGCCTAGCATAATCTTTATCGGTTACAACTCTCTTGGACGGCTTTGTTTTAACTGGCACCCACCGGTCTAAATATGTCTGTATCAAGCATTCCTCCGAAGCTGGTTTTAGTATTCGACTGAGGCAGAAAACCTAATGTCTAAAATATTTTATGAAAACACCTGGGCGGCGGCAGGCAGCAATAAAGGATTTATAAAATGGGCGGTCTTGTATTTTTATGCGCGCCTTTATTGCCTGTGACATAGCTCATCCCGGCATAAAAGATGTTATCGGTGAGTTTAAAAAATCAGGTGCTGCAGTTAAGTTTGTAGACCTAAAAAACACCCATATTACACTCAAGTTTTTCCCGGATATTGATGATGATTCAGCAGGAAAGGTTGGTGCAGCTCTTCAACAGGTTTGCTTGCAGAATGGGCCAATGGAGGCACGGCTTGCTGGCGCGGGTGTGTTTCCAAGCCAAAACTATATGCGGGTGTTGTGGATCGGCCTTGTTTGCCCTGGCCTTGAAACCCTTCAGCACAGGCTTGACGACGCGCTCTTTGAAATTGGTTTTAAGAGAGAAAAGAATTTCAAGCCCCATCTCACAATTGGCCGTGTGCAGACAGGCAAAAACAAAGACGCCCTTCTTCACTGCGTTGAGGCGTTGAAAGACAGAGACATTGGGACTATTCGGATTGAAGAGGTAAAGTTTAAAGAAAGTGTTCTCACGCCAAAGGGGCCGATTTACACAGATATAATGGTTGCATCGCTATGATTGATAAGGTTTTGAAGCGGATTACTCCAACAGACGCGCAGAAGCAGGAGATGAAAGCGGTGTGCAAGGCGCTAATAGAGCTAGTGAGTTCCGAGATGAGCAGTCTTGGTTTTGATGCTCAAGTGGCTGTCTACGGCTCGGTTTCACGGGACACATGGCTGGTCTATGAAAAGGACATTGACCTCTTTGTCAGGTTCCCGGCGAAGTACTCGAAAGAAGAGCTTGAAACAGCTGTGACCTGTGTTGGAAAAAAGATTCTAAGCTGTCTTGAGAAGCGTTTTGCCGAGCACCCCTATGTGACAGGCATGTTTTCAGGCCATCCTGTGGAAATCGTGCCCTGCTACCAGGTGGAGGACGCGGGGATGCGGATCTCGGCTGTGGATCGGACCCCTTTTCACGACAGCTTTGTGAGGGAAAACCTGAGCAGGCGAGAGGGTGATGTCCGGCTTCTCAAACAGTTTCTCCGCGGCATTGGCTGCTATGGAGCTGAGGCAAGGGTTGAAGGCTTTTCAGGCTATCTCAGTGAACTTCTCGTAATCCGCTACGGCTCCTTTGAAGCTGTGCTGAAGGCTGCGTCTGAGTGGTGCCGGCCGACGTTCATAGACCTCATTGGAAGGGGAGTTGCAGAACAGTTTTCCGCCGAGCCCCTGATTGTGATAGACCCAACAGATTCGAACCGCAACGTTGCATCAGCTCTTTCACAACAGAATTTCAGCCTCTTTACATTTGCGGCAAAGCAGTTTCTAATATCGCCGAAGGAATCCTTTTTCTTCCCTATAAAAAGGGTCAATTCCACAGACGCGCTGGCAGGACTTCTCAGGCGCCGTGGCACAGAGATAATCCAGGTCTCATTTCAGACGCCAAATGTCATCGACGACATACTCTATTCGCAGTTGAAAAAGGCAGAGCGTTATTTTGCAAGAGGTCTTGAGAATGCAGGCTTCAAGGTTCTAAACTCAGGCTACAGTGCAGCGGAAAAAACCCTCATCGCCTTTGAGCTGGAGCATAAAACTCTGTCCAATACTCGATTACATCCCGGACCCTATGTGAACTCAGAAAACGAGTCAGTCTTCATCGAAAAACACAAGGCCTCTGAAAAAGCACTCTCCCGCCCATTCATTGAAGGAGGCCGCTGGGCTGTATTTTTAAAGCGTGAAACACCCGATGCAGCGGACTTTTTCAAACAATTCCTCTCATCAAAGGGATTGAAGAAAAAAGGTGTTCCCAGCTACATTGCAGCAGCAATTGAAGCAGGATTTGAAATCGCAGAGAGTGAAGCTGCAGTCGGAACAGACCCAGAGTTTTACACTCAGTTTCTAGACCCAAGGTTTCCCTGGGAGGACAGTGATGTTTGAAAGCCTGAGCGAAGTTAAGGGCGTGGGCGAAAAGATCCGAGACGTGCTCACATCGCACTATGGGTCAGAGAAAAATGCGCTTGATGCACTATTAAACAAGGAGTTTGAAGGGCTGCTCACAGCCGGCATCCCAATTCAAAAGGCCGGGGAGATCGCGCGATCAATTGAGTCCGAGCGGCTGGGTTTTTCATATGCAAATGCATTGAAAACAAGCGAGGCACGGGAAATATTTACTCGCATAATGGATGTCCTTCGCAGCTACCCGCAAACAGACTACGGAAGAATCGGTGTCAGTCTATTCCACCCTACACTGGACAAGGGTGAAATCGCCCGCAGGAACCGCTACACCGCAGGCTGCGCAGGACTTGCAAAGCGCATGGGGAATAAAACAGACGAAATCCAAAGGCTCCTCAAACTCATCACACCCCTTGTGGAGGGTGAACCTCGGCCAAGAGATCTCATAGTAACAGAGGATCCTGAGATATTCTCCCAGCTTAAATCTGCGCTCAAGCAGAAGGGGAACATAATCTTTGTTGAGGATTTATCGGACCTGGAGTTTCTCAGGGACTCTGAATTTGTGCGTTATGTGCAGAGAAACGCAAGCTACGGTGGCAGCGCGCTTGAGCTTGAATGTGTAGAGCCTGTTTACGAAGATGACCTCCTGCTTATCGTCCCTGAAATTGTGCTCTCATTCTACGGCGCGAACCGAGAATGCATCCTCGCAGCAATAGAGATTGCAGGACTTGCCGATGACCCTGAGATGAGGGCGCTTTCAAAACCGCTCTCCCTGGAGGTTGAGACTATCAGCCGCCTGAGCCATAACGGGATTGACCCCAGCATTTCAACCGAGCTGGAAAGTCTGAAACACGCGCTTGAGCAGATCGACAGCGCGGCGCAGGAAACTCTGGAGCTTGCGAATAAAGCGGTCACACTTAAGATGTCTGAGATGAGCCTAGACGGAAGAGGACTTTTAGAACTTCTCCGAACAGCGCAGTCATCCGCTCTACTTTCAAGTCTTCCCGGTGATTTCACTGAACTCGTTGAATCTGAGGCGCAGGCGCATGAAGGCCTGCTCGCAGACTCCCTCGCGCTGGATAAAAGGCTTCTTCGCGGAGTCTTCGCAACAGACAACCTCCCGCTTGAACTTGACACCGACAGGCTCACAGAGCTTAAAGAACACCTTTCAGGCGAGCAGCTAAGGCTTGAATACACGCTTAAAAAGCAGATTGCAAAAAAGCTGTCAAATCACACTGCAAGCGTTAAAGGGCTTGTTCGAAAGGCGATGGAGCTTGATCTCAGACTCGCCATTGGACAGTTTACTATTGACCACGGTCTTAAACCACCAGTGGTCCAGAGTCAGCCAGCAGTATCCTTCGCCGGTGGTAGAAACATATTTTTAACAGGAGAAATTCAGCCAATCAGCTACGTGATCGGCAGGTCCGCTGACTTTCCAGGCCATAGCGCGCGAGCCGTTGTCGTGACCGGCGCGAACTCCGGCGGCAAGACCACGCTGCTCGAACTCATCTTGCAGACTGCTATCCTTGCACAAACAGGGCTTGGCGTGGCTTGTGAAAAGGCACGGTGCACGCTATTTGAGGAAATCTATTATTTCGGCAAGGCAAAGAGCGATGACGCCGGCGCCTTTGAAACACTGCTCAAAACATTCGAGGACATATCAAATACCCACCGAAAGCGAATCATACTCGCAGACGAAATCGAATCCATCACAGAACCCGGCGCAGCTGCAAAAATTCTGGCAGGGCTTTTAGACTGGTTCAAAGAAGATGAAAACACGCTCATCGCAGTTGTAACCCATCTGGGCGAAGACATCAAAGAACACGTTGGAGCGGGCGTTCGAATCGACGGAATCGAGGCAACCGGGCTCGATGAAGCGCACAACCTCATTGTTGACAGAAACCCCTCGCTTGGAATGCTTGCAAAATCCACGCCTGAACTTATACTCGACCGTTTGAGCAGAAAGGCAGATAAGCAAAAGAAAGGACTCTACACCGCTATACTGGCGCGCTTTAAAAAATAGCGAAACACCGCCCGCCACAAGACAGCGCTAGAAACCTTTAAATACCGTGAAAAGGTAATAGGTTTTGACACTTTTTTAGGAGGACTAACATTGGAAAGCATAATAGGAGAGGCAGTTAAAAGGGGTGAAAGCTCCTACAGGTCAAAATCTGGAAGAGGACTTTCCAGAAGCAAGATCGACATGGAGCTTGAGGATATCCTCTCAGAGCTCAGATCACGAATCATTGTAGTCGGATCGGGTGGTGCAGGATGTAACACCATAAATCGGCTAATGGAGATAAGCGTTGACGGGGCGACCACAATCGCAATGAACACTGATGCGCAGGATCTATTGTGTGACTTTGCTGATGAAAAGATACTCCTGGGAAAGATGCTTACAAAAGGTCTTGGCGCTGGAAGCATGCCCCAGATAGGTGAGGAGGCTGCAATCGAAAGTGAAAAGGACATTGAAAAATCCGTTCAAGGCGCTGACATCGTATTTCTAACATGCGGGCTTGGAGGCGGCACAGGAACTGGCAGTCTGCCTGTCATTGCAAACATCGCAAAAAAGGCGGGTGCGCTTACAGTGGCAATCGTCACATTCCCCTTTAACATGGAAGGTGTGCGCAGAAAGGAAAACGCTGAGATGGGTCTTGAAAAACTCAGGCGTGAAACTGACACTGTAATAGTTATCCCAAATGACAAGCTCCTTGAAATCGCGCCCAGACTCCCTCTTGAATCAGCCTTCAAGGTCGCGGATGAAATACTTGTCAGAGCGGTTAAAGGTATAACTGAGCTTATAACTAAGCCGGGTCTCATCAACCTGGATTTCGCTGATGTGCGAACAGTGATGGAAGGCGGTGGAGTCGCCATGATCGGCATGGGCGAGAGCAACTCTGAAAACCGTGCGATTGAGGCCATTGAAAAAGCGATAAACAGCCCGCTGCTCTCAGTAGACATTACAGGTGCGCGCGGCGCGCTCATAAATATAATCGGCGGCGGAGATCTCACACTTGAGGAATCTGAAAAAGTGGTTGAAGTTGTTTCACGACGCCTTGATCCAAAGGCAAATATCATCTGGGGCTCAATCATTGATCCAGACCTTGAGGGAGTGCTTCGTGTGATGCTTGTTATTACAGGCGTTCGCTCACGGCAGATCGTAGGTCAGCGTATGCAGGTTACGCCTGAGGAAAAAACTCTTAAACAAGAGCTTGGAATAGACTTCATCGATTAAGCAGGAAAAGATATACTATGGATATTGCAGATATTTTAGGCTATGCGCGGGATATGGTGAAGAGCTGGGAGCGTGTGCTCAGGCTTTCACGAAAACCCCGCAGACAGGAGTTCATAGCGATAACCAAGGTAACCGGTCTTGGCACAATTATCGTAGGTCTCATGGGATTTACAATCAGAATGATTGTGCAGGTAATGGGCAGGGTTGCCTGATATTACTGAAATCTTGATACTTCCATTTTGTTCATTTCATTAAAACACTTTGATTCAACTTGTCATGATGTCTCCAACAGACTATTCTCAAGCCAATCTGAAAGAGGTATCAGGTTGGGTGAGTCAGTGGTCGTGTCAATTATCCAATAAGCTTTTGCTTTGTACTTATCACAAAATTCAAACCATTTTTTATATATTAAATCTAATTCCTTGGGATTCGTATAAAAACGTAGAACTCTTCTATTGGTCATAAAATTATTGTAATGCAAGGGCAATGTTCGGAAATAATCCTTAATTAATTCTGGGATAATATTTTTATTTCTTTGCTTGATCCGCTTTATCAAGGTTTCGGGCTTAGCCCAGAACGTTACAAAGGTAATTTCTCTGGATTTATCAAGAATATTTAGCGACTCATCCTTTTCATAACTTTCTAGATGTTTTTCTCTATAAAATTTGTTAATAAGAATATCGTAGTGAAAGAGAACTCGATACATAAGCGCTGGCTGGCCACGTGTGGTAGTTGTATACATCCACAAAGAAGGGTCGCCAATTTCTAGCTTTTTAGAAATTACCGGTTCTTCCTTTTCTAATATTTTTTTCATGAAGGTGGATTTTCCAGAACAAGACGGTCCTCCAAGAAATATCAGTTTTTCTACATGCATATCTATAACAGACTATTTGAGACAGATTTTATTCTAACTAACTTGGCTTTTGGTCAAGGCCAAGTCGGACATGTAGTGACAGCTGTGTCGCAGTAGAAACCGTAGGTTCCAATTTTCTTTGAAACAACTTTAGGTTTGATATATTCTTTTTTCTCCACGTTTTCACCTCTTTTTACTTTCCTCACCTTAACATATTTGGTATCAAAATTTAAATACTTTTTGTGACTACTCGTGTTTTTCTAATTTACCTTGTGTTCATCATGCATTTGTTGGGAAAGAAACTAAAGATCAAAATAGACTTCACGGTTGGGTGAAAACAGCGAAAATACATAGTAATCTATTTATATTATATGATTTTGACTTGAAGGTGTTCTCTCTATTTTTGGAGGAAAATTATAATGGACTCAGATGAAGGGCAGCAAAGTAGCTTCTATGCCTTAAGGACCACGATAGGTCAGGAAAGAAACGTAGCCAGCATGATATACTCACGGATAGATAAGCTGGGTGTTGGATTATACTCCATTTTAGTGACGCCTGAGCTGCGCGGATATATTGTGGTTGAGGCGCTTGACCATACTGAGATTGAAAAGTCACTGCCAGGTATCTCTCATGTACGCGGCATCGTTGAAGGTGAGATGGCGATTGATGATATTGAGAAATTCCTTGAGCCAGTTTCAGCAGTTGCTAAGGTGAATCTCGGCGATGTAGTCGAGTTTACCTCCGGACCTTTCAAGGGCTCGAGGGCCAGGGTTACCAAGGTGGATGAGACCAAGGAAGAGATAACCGTTGTTCTCTTTGAGGCCACGGTTCCAATCCCTGTAACGGTCTCTGGAAACGATATTAGAATTGTGATGAAGGAGGAATTAGGTTGACAATGAAGATAGACGCCCTTGTAGAGGGTGGGAAGGCATCTGCCGGCCCGCCATTGGGTCCTGCGCTTGGACCTGCCGGTGTGAACATCGGTCAGGTTGTTGCCAAGATCAATGAAAAAACAAAGGCTTTTGCAGGGATGAAGGTGCCTGTTGTCGTGGTTGTTGATCCGGCTACGAAGTCATTTGAAATTGAGGTTGGCACTCCGCCTGCAAGCGCGCTTATACTTAAGGAGCTTGGAATCGATAAGGGCTCTGGCGAGGCGCGAACAACTTTCGTGGGTGATCTCACAGTTGATCAGGCGGCAAAGGTTGCTGGCATGAAAAAAGACAGCCTCCTTGCGGCCAGCCTCAAAGCAGCGGTTATGGAGATCTCCGGCACCTGTGTTTCCATGGGTGTGAAGCTTGATGGCAAGCCTGCAAAAGAGTTCCAAGCAGCTGTTGCAAAGGGCGATTACGACGAGTCATTTAAAGGACAGGAATGGTGAATATAGATGGTTACTACAGAGTCGGTTTTGAAGGCTGTAGGAGAGGTCAAAGCGACGAAGAAACGCAATTTTCTTCAAACTATTGATCTCGTTGTGAATCTAAGAAATTTGGATATGAACAAGCCTGAGAATCGGATTGACCAGGAAGTGCTTCTGCCCAGCGGCAGGGGTAAGAGTGTGAAGATCGCTCTTTTTGCTGATGGTGAGCTTGCTCATCAGGCGAAGAAAGTTGTTGACACGGTGATTGAAAAAGACGCGGTTTCAGATATTGCGAAGGATAAGAAGGTAGGCAAAAAGCTTGCCCGTGAGCACAGCTTCTTTCTTTCTCAGACAGATATGATGGCGCTTATCGGTAAATCTCTCGGTCCTGTGCTTGGACCTCGTGGTAAGATGCCAAAGCCGGTTCCGCCAAGTATCGATATTAAGCCCCTTGTGGACAGGCTTCGGCGCACTGTTCGAATCAGAACAAAGGATAGGCTTACCTTTCATCTGCCAGTTGGAACTGAGGAGATGAGCGATGACGATCTTGCGAAGAATGTGGCTGCTGTGATAAACTCGCTGGAAACAAAGCTTGGCGGCAGCACACACAACATCCGTTCTGTGCTGATCAAAAAGTCTATGGGTCCCTGTGTGAAAGTGGAGGGAGTGTAAGTATGGCTCACGTTGCGCAGTGGAAAAAAGACGAGGTCAAAGAGCTGAAACAGCTCATTGACGATTATCCTGTTGTAGGTGTTGTAAACATCGGATCCGTTCCCGGCAGACAGATACAGACGATCAGAAGCTCTGTTCGCGGTGAGGACACACAGATCAAGATGTCACGCAAAAGGCTGATGAAACTCGCCCTTAAGAAAAGCTCTAAAGAAGGTGTTTCAGCGCTTGCAGACCATATCACCGGACAGGCAGGACTCATCTTTTCAAAGACTAATCCCTTCAAGATCTACAGCACACTTGAACGGAATAAGACACGAGCTGCTGCTAAGGCAAACAGCATCGCTCCCGCAGACATTATGGTCAGCAAGGGAAACACATCTTTCCCACCCGGCCCGATACTGAGCGAGCTGCAGATGGGCGGTATCCCTGCGGCGATTCAGGGCGGTAAGGTTGCGATAAAACAGGACACCCTTGTTGTCAGGGCTGGCGAGAAGGTTTCGCCTGCAACTGCTAACGCATTGGCCCGGCTTGAAATCGAACCGATTGAAATAAAACTTGAACTTCTCGCAGCCTTTGAGGATGGCACAACTTATATGCCTGATATTCTTGCTGTTGACGCTGACAAGATCCGCTTAGACATTGCAACAGCCTATCAGCAGGCAGTAAGTTTGTCCGTGAACTCAGCCTATCTCACAAAGGACACAGCATCTATTGGAATATCTCAGGCAGCGATGAAGGCGCGCAACCTCGCAATCAACGCAGAGATATTTGAAAAAGAGGTTATCGACATAATCCTGGCAAAGGCCCTTGCAAAGGCCAATGCACTGGACTCTTTGACACGAGAAAAGGTTAAATCAGCCGGGGAAGAAAAGAGCGAAGAATAAGTGTAAAAAAAATTGAGACATAAGAGAATTAGAATTAAAGTGAGGTGAAAAGAAAATGGAATACGTATATGCGGCGATGCTTTTGCATTCTGCTGGAAAGAAGATTACTGAAGCTGGCATTACAAAAATACTGAAGGCATCAGGATCAGAGGTCAACGAGGCCAGAGCAAAGGCTCTTGTAGCAGCCCTTGAAGACATTAACATCGATGATGCTATTGCCACCACAGCTGTTGCGCCTGCTGCTGCAGCACCTGGAGCAGCTCCAGCTGGAGAGGCCGCTCCCGCAGCTGAGGCAAAAGCCCCTGCTGAAAAGGAAGAAGAGGCAAGCGAAGAAGAAGCACTCGCAGGCCTTGGATCACTATTCGGCTAGAAGGCAAGAACACAAACACATTTGTGGAAAGGGCCCACCGCTATACCTGGGCTCTTCCCTCTTTTATTTTTCCTATCTCCATTTTTTTTCTCATCTAAACTATACTTCTTTCAAAATAGATTTTGAGCTTTTTAATAAAAGCAGATTTGACATGTCATGGGTGGGTGGATAAGTTTATAGTGTTCAGAGGTTGTTGAATTGACTCTTCAGCGTTGCAGTGTTAAACTGGCTGAATATTTATGGTTTGAGCCGAATATATCGTAGGAGTTCCAAGAAGCTTTTCTTCGAGGGCGTCGAATCCGAAGATCGCAGCGTTCGCACCATTTGCAATCACGCGAATCTTCCACACATACTTCTTCCCACTCACCTCACTGGGGTTGAGAAGCTCACCTTCAACCTGAGCAGATGGGTAGCGTTTAAAAAGCCTTTCAAGGTCATTATTCTGTTCAACTGCGAGAATAGTTGCATATTTTGGGCTCACATAGACTTGGCGGTTGTATTTGTCAACATAGTACTCGGCAAAATCTTGTGGCGCGCCTACCTGTGCCGTGCGGTCAAAATAAACAACATATGCGTCTCCGCCAGGGTCACTTACAGAATAGGTGGCAACCTCGCCGGGATGGGTTTCAAGAAAATGTATTCCTGCAATATAGCCTGCCTTTTCTTTGTCGATGTTCGGCGTATTCAGGCATCCTGCAGCGCTGACAAGCAGGATTAGGAGAATGATTGTACCATTCTTTAAAGAGCACATGAATTGATGTTATCGAACCATAATAGATAAAACTTACCTTTTGGATGTAGGCCCATTTCAATAAAGGATTCAATTGTTCTTAGGGAGTGAAGTGGCTTTCCAGAGGAAATAATACCGACTGTCTCTAATCTCCTTTGGTTCTCTTATAACTTGATTAATTTTCTCACCAACGTT
>QIDD01000007.1 GCA_003230355.1 Methanobacteriota archaeon | reverse complement strand
TACTGATGTTGTTCTTACTACAATGACATTCGGGTCCCCGGTCCATGTATGAGCCCAACTCTGGTAGAACGGCATTCCATCCTTATAACCATTGATCCAAGAACCCCCGCTGTCTCCTGCATCATTCAACTGCCATAGTATCTCATATTCTATGCCGCCAATAGTTCCGTTACCCTCATCAACTACAATCCAATAAATTGTTTCATTATTTGTAAATGTTCCAGTGCCTGCCCTGTTTCTGTCCAGACCGATGCACATGTTTGTAGTACCTATCTCGTCAGTCTGTGCGCCAACGCCAGAGACGTAACTCTCCCCCCATGTACCTGGATTGTTATCTGTCCCTCTGCTGGTAAAGGCGATTGGATTTGGACCATCAAAGGTATGGGTAAAGTTCACAGTTTCCCCATAAGTTGGGCAGCCGAAAAAACCGCCGACATAGCCATATTTGGTTGTGTTTACCTTTCCAGCTTCTACTTTTATGTTTGAACCAGGCAATGTCCAGCTGCCTTCTTCCATTACGATGTAATGAACATTAAGCGTATCCTGGCAGTTGAAGTTCTCATCAGACGCCTTTACTTCAAAACCAGTCGCATTAATGTTTCGTGTCCAGACAGCTATACCGTTATCATTTGTTGTGCTGCTATATTCTGGTGTAACCACAACAATAGGATTGGTATATGTTTTTTCCAGGTCAACAGAGGTCCATGTTTCACAGGAGACAGTTTTATTGCCCCATTCCATTACTGTTGGTGTTGGAGATCCATTAACAGAGAAAACAACGTCATCATTGTCATCGTATCTGTTGCCTGCTGAACGAATTGCACAGGTGTTTTGAGGCGGCGGCGCTGCTGTATCATATGTTATATAGGCCCTAACAGAATGGTTGCCCGCTGCATCATCCAGGGTGAAATTATTGAACACGATCCTCTGATATCCTGCAGCAGGGCATCCGTCTTCTCTAAACTCTTTTAATTGCCACTGCGGCGTTGCAGCATTCGAATCGTTTGTATACGCCAATCCTAAATGGTCATCGGTAGTTCCGTAACAGAATACCCATGCTTCAACCCCTACAGTGTCTCCAGCCCTGAAATAGGTGTTGTTATAATCGGTTATAGTTATATTTTCCACTGATTCGTCTCCTCCACAAGAAGGTGTTGAGAAAGTGGCCGTGCCATCGTCGCAGGTGTCGATAGTATTTGGCTGGTTAGGCTCAGGTCCGTTACCGTCGCTTACAGTGTCCCTGCATTTCAAAAGCGATGAATTCGCGATACAAGGCGATTCGCCGGTTGAGCAGTAGGGAGATGTGAAATCAGAGGAGTATTCTGCAAAGCCTGGGTCTGCGGGTGTGAGCGTGAAAGAGTACTGCTCTCCCGGCGTTAGTTTCTTAATCTTTTTCCAGCCGCCTGTAACAGTGCAAATGCGCGTGTCCTTTGAACCGCTGGTGCATGTTTTTTCAATTGGCGGGCAAGTCTGCGATGCGAAATCCCAGTCAGCGCATTTATAGAGATAGCTGCCCTCGGCAATACTTGTGACAACTGCAGAATCGAAGTCAAGCGATGATGGGTCGATTGCAAAAACCCGTTTAAAAGACTTGTTTAAAACCTTGCTGCCTGGGACTTCATCCACCCAGAGGTCAAGACTTCCACTGGATATATTCAGGTTTTTGAATGACATGCTTTTGACCGGGCTAGTCTCTGGGAATGTGAGCTGAAAGTCATACCCTAGGCCGCGGGACCCTAAAGTTGTCACCCCTCTACCTGCGAGAAAATCCGCACGCGCAGAAATATTGCGCCCATGGCTGTCCCTAATGTTCCAAGAAACATCTGCAATACCCGGAGGAGCCGCTGCATCTGTCCCGGCAACAACAATAACGCTCAAAACCACGAGCAAGGCCACTGCAAAAATACGTTCCCTATCCATACCTTTTACCTAAACATCTTTTCCTGATTTAAGTTCACCCATATCTATTCAGAGGCAAAACCACATATTAAACCTATCCTTCACAGATTTGCACCCAATGACAGATGGGAGAAAAATATTACTACTCCGAGGAGTTACCCTCATTGTTATGAGATTTTTCGGCGATACATTGAAGGCAAAATTCATCTCTCGTCCAAACCGCTTCACAGTAGTATGCGAGCTTGAAAGCGAACTTGTCACTGCCTATCTTCCGAATCCGGGCAGGCTCTGGGAGCTGTTTTTTCCAGGTGCACGGCTCTATCTTGAAAAGGCAGATTCAGGCGGAAAACTTCCCTACACTGTTGTTGCCGTTGAGCGAGAGGACAGGCCGGTGATTCTTCACACACATAAAACAAACTTTGTAGCAAGGCATCTTATCGAATCAGGCCGCGTTCCAGGTCTCGTTGGAGCAGTGATTGTTAAAAGCGAGGTAACCATTGGGAGGTCGCGTTTTGATTTTCAACTTGAAAAAGGTGGAGTCAACATTTATCTGGAGGTGAAATCCTGCACGCTATTCGGAGGCGGTGTCGCCATGTTTCCCGATGCAGTGACAGCCAGGGGAAAACGCCATGTAGAGGAGCTTGCCAGTCTCGCGAAGACTGGTGCTAAGTGCATTGTGTTGTTCATTGTCGGATCTCTGGAACCTGATTATTTCATGCCCGAATACCACACTGACCTCGCATTCACACGTGCCCTGCTTGCCGTAAAAAGTCAGATAGAGGTGATTGCCCTCGGCGTGGGCTGGAACCCGGATTTGACCTTGAAAGAAGAGGTGAAGACTTTGAAAATCCCCTGGACTGTTGTGGAGCAGGAGGCGTGGGACCGGGGTTATTACCTGCTCATATTAAAGCTTACAAAAGCGAAGTCACTGGAAGTTGGAAGTCTTGGAGTGCTGGAGTTTAAACCCGGCTACTACATCTACGTTGGTTCTGCGATGAACAGTCTCACGAAAAGACTAGAGCGTCATCGGCGGCTTCGTAAAAAGATGCATTGGCACATCGATTATCTGAGGCATGTCTGCGATTTTCGCGCAGCCATTCCAATCCGAACAAGCATAAGAATCGAATGCGAGCTTGCAGAGGCAGTGAAAAGAGCTGCGGATTCAGAAATCCCTGGGTTCGGCTCCTCTGACTGCGCATGCAGGTCGCACCTTTTCTACATGCCGCAGGACCCGCTGAACTCCCGTTCTTTTCACCGTATGCTGCAATATTTTCGAATGCAAAAGCCAATTCAAAGGTATCTATAAATATGATAAACACCCTAATAATTGATAATTTTGAGGTTTGTGAGGTGAGTGAAATGGAGGTAACCGAACTGTTTTCTGAGGGTTTGGAAATATTTAAGAAGAACTGGATAATCGCCGTGCCTTTGGTTGTCGTTGAAATAATCGTGGGAATTTTAGCTCTAGCAATCATGGGCAGCATGGTGGCAGGCTCTGGGATGATGGGTACAAGCGGATTTCAGCCTAACCTAGCTGCTTTTGGAGCCTTTATGGGTGCTGCATTTTTATTTATGATAATAGCAGGTGTTCTAAGACTCATTGCCTATGGTATGACCTATGTTATGGCTGATGATGCTGTCGCAGGCACGGCTGATCTTAATTCAGGACTGCAGAAGACCTTGGGAAACATTGTTAATCTGCTTATAACTTCAATCATCTTAGGCGTGATAGTCTTTATTGGAATGATATTTCTTGTCCTGCCTGGATTGATTGCCGCTTATCTTTTGATGTTTTCAATCATTCTCGTGATGCTGGAAAACAAAGGGCCCGTCGATGCTTTGCAGGGAAGCTTTGAACTTGTGAAGGCTAATCTGAATGATACCATAATATTTGCAGTTATTGCCATAGTAATACTGATTATTGCCGGAATAATTGGCGGTATATTGGGGCTGTTGTCACCAATAATCACAGGGACAGCAGCTGCTTATATCCTAGTGGTTCAACTACTGCTCTACAAAGAGTTAACAAAATAAGTTTTAGCCAAGCGCGTCTGGCTTCTAAGGTCTTTAAGCAGCGGCCGGGTGACGATTGCAGGATAGTTCAGAAGTTTCTTGACAGATTCAGGTTCATCGGTGAGTGTGAAAACAGCGCGTCCAAGCATATTCATAGCGGCGGTGACGCCGGACCGTTCAAGCGACTTAATCGCGTCTATTACCTCTTTTCCTGCGAGTCCTGATTCAAGGGTAAATCTTTTTGAAAGCTCCATGAAACGCTCTGGTCTGGGGCTGCCAAGAAGCTCAGATAGACACCGCCCGCCAGACTCATTAACCATGTGCAGCCTGCTAGTATCATCTAAAACTGTTTTGGTTGAAAGCGGACCGCCCACAAGAAAGCTTACAACAAAACCCTCGGCTGGAACTGATTTTATCCTGCCATGCCCCGGCGCCCCGGCGCCCCGGCGTATTACAAGGCCGCGGGAAAGCTCTGCTGAAACATCTCCCCTGCCCGTGCTGCATTCAATCTCAGCCCGATGTGCAATTTCGCCAAGCCTCCGGTAGCTCAAGGCCAGGTCAAGCTCACTGTTCAGTGCAAGCGCGCATCCAAGGGCTCCAGCCGCAGAAAGCCCGAAGCCATATTCAAGGGGAAGCTTTGGAAAGTGATAAACCTCCACTTCAAATGCCCCGCAGGTGGACTTTAATATCTCAGTGGCAACGGTCTTTGTCGTCTCACATTCACATGACTTTTCATCGATAAACACCGATACCTTGTTTTCTTCGGCATCACGGACAACGACGCCTGTGTCGCAGCCATCTTCAAGCACAATCCCCGCGCCTCTGGAACCAGTTTTCAAAGGGTCGTTATGTTCAACGGTCTGAAAAAAACCTGTAATATGGCCGGGTGCAAAAAAGGTTTTCATAACTCACCGAGCCGGTCAAATATCAGTTTTGCAGCCTCACGTTTACCGGTGCGCCCTAAGACTCTCTCACCTGAATTATCAACCAAAATCGCTTCTGTCTCGGTGGATCCGAAGATGTCCTTTGACACATCGTTTGCCACAACCAGATCAAGATTGTGTTCAACGAGAAGTCTTCGCGCAGACTGGATGAGCGCGGATTCGGAAAGACCGTGTTCGGCCTTAAAACCTACTTTCACCGCATCGACACAAACATTTGCGAGTATCTTTGGCGTGGGCGTAAGACTCAGGTCAAAACCACCTTTTCGAGATTGGATCTTATCATCTGCTGCTTTGGTTGTAAAGTCTGAAACCGCGGCGGCACCTATGAAAACATCGCAATCTGGCACTGTGTCAACAGCATCAGCCATCTCACTCGCAGACTCAACATTAAGGGTTTTAACCTGGCTTGGCGCAGGCGCGCATCCAGGGCCGTAGATCAATGTTACATCTGCACCCCTCAGCCAGGCCTCCCTGGCAAGGGCGACCCCCATCCTGCCGCTGCTCCTGTTCGTAATTACTCTCACAGGGTCGATCGGTTCAGCCGTGGGCCCGGCGGTGACCACAACCGATCTCCCCTTCAAGCCCTTTTCCGTGAGACTATAGACTGCAGCGTCCACAATTTCACCAATCGGCGCCATCTTCGCAGCACCCTCAAAAACCAGGGGCTCCACAATATAAAACCTGGTTTTCAAAGCCTCAAGGTTTGACTGAAAAATCTGGTTTTCATACATCTTCAGATGCATTGCCGGTGCAATTATCACCTGGCAGTTCGAAGCCAGAGCCAGGGCTGTTACTGGGCTGTCAGATATTCCGTGGGCAATCTTTGAAATCGTGTTAGCAGTGGCAGGTGCAACGATCACAAGATCAAATCCGCGGAGATGCTCAACCGCACCGGTAAGCGACAGAACCACCCCCTGTTCAGTGGCAAACTCCACTGCATTCGGATGAATTATCCCCTGCGCGCCCTGTGACATGTAGCCTGTTACATCCGCTCCAAGCCGTCTCAGCACGCGCGTAAGCTTCACACACTCAACAGCGGCAACACTACCCGTAATGCAGAGTGCGATCTTTCTTCCAGCAAGCCTCTGAAATTGGGCGGTCATACTATTCCATATAAAACAACTGGGATATAAAAAATCTACCCGGCCTTAGTGCCCACATGAACAGCGGCAATACCCATTGTTAGGTCATGCACTTCAACATTGACGAGTCCAATGTCTTCCATGATCTTTTTTAGCCCATCTTGCGCCGGGAAATAGGTGAGTGAATGAGGGAGATAAGTGTATGCATAGTCTCCCTTGTCAGCAAGCACCCCGCCGAGCTTTGGAGCGATGCTGTAGAAATACCAATAGTAGAGCTTTCGAATCAATTTAGACCTGGGTTTTCCAAGATCGAGAATGATGATTTTACCACCTTTCTTTAGAACACGGGTCATCTCTGAGATGGTTCTTTCAATGCTTGTAACGTTGCGCAGAGCAAAAGAGACGGTAACACATGTGAATGATTCATCTGGGAAGGGCAGCATCTCGGCGTCTCCAACACTAAATCTTACACCTTTGCCGCTGTACTTCGCACTAGCCTCAGCAACCATTCCATGGCTGAAATCAACGGCTGTAACAGGATTATCAGACCGCGCTTTAAGCCTAATAGAAAGCTCACCAGTTCCACAGCACACATCTAAAATATTCGAACCACAGCCGTCCACCTGGGATGCTGCAAAGTCTCTCCAAAAACGATCCTGCTTCAAAGCAATAAAAGAGCTGGCCCTATCATAATGCGAGCTTAGATCATTAAACATCCCATTTATATAACGCGCCTTGCTCTTACCCTCCGGGATCATGCTCATAAAAAAACACCACTCATCCTACTTGTTCAGGCTGGATTTCAGGGAAAAATATCGGGGTCGGAAGACCTATGTGACGGGAGAGATCCAGTATCATTGTAACAGCATTTCTAAATATGAGGTTGTAAAGACGCCGCTGGAAATCAGTGTTTCCATCCCAGTTCTTGCTAAGGTCTTTAAGCACTTTGGGCGTGTCATTATAGCTCAAAGCTCCCTCGACAACAACAAGACCCACGCCTTCTTTATATTCGATTGTAAATGTATATTCAATATTAAAGGACTTATTTACAATCTCTTTTTTTGTTATGTCAAAATTATATGAGAGTCTGAAATCGGATATTTCATCCACAGTTCTCTTACATTCCACTCGTCTTATCGTGTGATCATCAAATTGCCCCATATTTATCACATCATCCAAAATTATTTCAAATAATATCCGCCCAAGGCCATTTATAAATCTATTGCCCTAAAGTCCAGGTTGAAACGAGGGCGCTCACCCACAAACTTTATATGGCCCCACTCCTTTGATGTCTTTGATTTAAGAAGGTGAACACTATATGAAGATGCCGAAGAAAAAGCGGACATACTGTAAATCCTGCAGGAAACATACCGAGCATAATGTGGCACGGCCTAAGAAGCGCAAAGCCTCTGAGCTGAAGGCTGGACAGCGTCAGTTTAGACGGGTACTCGCCGGATACGGAGGATTTCCACGGGCGCTGCCCTCAGGGGACAAACCTACAAAAAAAGTCAGTTTCAAACTTACCTGCACGGAATGCAACAAAAGCAGTATTACAAAGGGATTCAGAGTTAAAAAGCTCGAACTGATAGAGGTATAAAGATATGCGCACAAGTAATACTCCAAGAAGCAGGTTTTTGAAGGTTAAATGTATGGACTGCGGAAACGAGCAGGTCATGTTCGGATCAGCAAAAACCGCTGTGAAATGCGTAATCTGCGGAAAAACCATTGCCACACCCAAAGGCGGCAAAGCCCAGATAAAGACCAGGATAGAGTCTGTTTTGGGGTGAATTCGATTTGGTAAGAAAAAAGGACCCATATCCAACTGAAGGGGACCTGGTGATTTCAACTATCTCCAAGGTCTCAGGCCACGGAGCCTTTGCAAAGCTCGATGAATACGAGGGTAAAGACGGCTTCATACATATCTCAGAGGTAGCATCGATATGGGTTAAAAACATCCGTGACTATGTTCGCGAAGGGCAGAAGACTGTTGCAAAGGTTTTAAGCGTTGATCAGGCGCGAGGGCACATAGACCTTTCAGTCAGAAGGGTTGGAGATACACAGCGCACTAACAAAACACAGGAGTGGAAACGCGAGCAGAAGGCTGAAAAACTCCTTGAACGCGCAGCAGCTGAAATAGGCAAAACTGTTGACGACGCCTATAATGAGGTGGGATTTTTCCTTGAGGAGAATTACGGGGAGGTCTACACAGGCCTTGAAGAGGTTGTCATAGAGGGGAAGAGTGTGCTTGAAGGCGTTCCAGTTGAGTGGGTGGGGCCAATTGTAAAGGTTGCCGGCGAAAATATTGTTCTGCCCACTGTTGAGATAGAGGGTTTTGTGGAGCTTCAGATCAGGAGTGGAGACGGGGTTATAAAGATTAAAGAGGCTTTGAAAGAGGCGCTGAAGGTCACTTCGGATCAGGATGTGAAACTTGAGATTAGCTATCTGAGTCCTCCCAGATACAGGGTCCATGTTACAGCGCCGGATTACAAGAGCGCTGAAGAGGTTATCAAGCAGTCTGCTGAAAAGGCTGTTGAATACATCATCTCCCAGGGAGGGGAGGGAAGGTTTATACGGGATGTAAAGTAAGATGACCCTTGCACAGTGTAAAAGGTGCAGCAGCTACACCCTTTCTGAAACTTGTCCGAAATGCTCTATTCCCACGTCAAAACCACATCCATCACGGTTTTCGCCTGAGGATCGATATGGGGTGTATCGCCGTAAGCTGAAGCTTGAATCCATGAAAAGAGATAAATGACTACTGAATTCATACTTAACTTTGACGAAAAACCAACCCTTAAAAACCCTGTTTTAATTGAGGGGCTGCCTGGCATAGGGCAGGTAGGTAAGATCGCGGCGGAATATTTGAAAGACGAGCTAGGTGCAACACGGTTTGCCACGCTTTTGTCCTATACTTTTCCTCCGCAGGTGCTTGTGAAAAAAGACGGTACAATCGAACTTATGAAAAACGAGTTCTACTATCTCAAAGGCGAGCAGGACCTCATCATCCTCACAGGCAACACTCAGGCTGCTACAAACGACGGCCAATATCGGTTGTGTCAGAAGATACTCGACGTCATGGAGGAGTTGGGCTGCAATAAAATTTATACTTTAGGCGGGTTTGGTGTTGGCAAGAATATTGATAATCCGGTTGTCTACGGCGCGGTGAACAAAGACAGCCTCATAAGCGGTCTGGAAAGCATAGACGTTATACTTGAGCGATCCGGCGTGGGCCATATTATCGGCGCTTCAGGGCTCCTGCTTGGTCTGAGCTCGCTTCGTGGAATGGACGGCCTATGCCTCATGGGTGAGACATCCGGTTTCTACGTGGACCCCAAGTCTGCGAAGGCGGTTCTCACAGTTCTCGCTCGCCATCTGGGAATAGAGCTCAGTCTTGACAATCTTGAGAAAAAGGCTGAAGAAGTTGAGAAGATGACTCAAGAGGCTGCTGAGATTGAGAAGAAGATTCTTGAGGAGATGGGCGCAACAGCAAAGTCCGACGTTCTTCCCGACAAGGATCAGATGCGTTATATCGGGTAGTGTATGCTTACAAAGCGCATAATCCCCTGTTTGGATGTTAAGGATGGACGGGTTGTTAAAGGCGTTCATTTTGTAAATCTGCGCGATGCCGGCGATCCGGTTGAGCTGTCACGAGCCTATAATGAGCAGGGCGCGGATGAGCTTGTTTTCCTCGATATCTCCGCTTCACCGCGAGGGCATGAGACCACACTTGAGATTGTGAGTAAAACGGCTGCCGAGGTTTTCATCCCACTCACGGTTGGCGGCGGTATCCGTTCAACAGAGGATATGAAGAAGGTGCTCAAGGCCGGGGCTGACAAGGTTGGTGTGAACACGGCGGCTGTGAAGGATCCTGAGCTGATACGGTTGGGTGCTGAGAAATTCGGGACCCAGTGCATTGTGTGCGCAATCGACGCTAAAGCAGTGTTTGAAGAACGCAGTGACCGCTTTATGGTTGACACGCCGCGGGGCAGATGCTGGTATGAAGTCTATATCTACGGCGGGCGCACTGGAACAGGGGTTGACGCGGTGGAGTGGGGCAGACGTGTGGAGGAGCTTGGCGCAGGCGAAATACTTCTCACCTCCATGGATGCCGATGGAACAAAGGACGGCTTTGACCTGGCTATGACAGACGTTTTTTCACGTGAGACAAACATCCCGATTATCGCTTCCGGCGGTGCAGGGGATAAAGATGATTTTTACAATGTTTTCAACCAGACGGGCTGTGACGCGGCGCTTGCAGCATCGGTGTTCCATTATAAAGAGTACACCGTGGGCGACATCAAAGATTTTCTTGGGAAAAAGGGTGTGGCGGTGAGGATTTGAAGCCCACTGTTGCAATAATCGACTTTGGCGCTGGAAATCTTATGAGCATTTCAAAGGCGCTTGAACATCTTGGGACAAATGTAGTTGTAACGAAGGATGAGGCTGTGATCCAAACCGCAGATGCCGCAGTGCTTCCAGGTGTAGGCGCGTTTTTTGATGCCATGCAGGAGATCGAGCATCTCAAAGACATTATACGGGGTCTTGGTGATAAGCCGCTTCTCGGCGTGTGCCTGGGTTTGCAGCTTCTTTTTTCTGAAAGCGAGGAGGGCGGGCGCAACCCTGGACTCGACATATTAGGCGGGCGCATCACACGATTCCAGGGTGATGTGAAGGTCCCGCACATGGGCTGGAACACGGTGGAAAACACAGGAGGCTCCCAGCTCCTAAGCGGCATAGAGGACAAATCCTATTTTTACTTCGTTCACTCCTATTATGCGATTCCAGAGGATGATAGTATTGTCGCCGGCAGAACAGAATACGGTGTCAGATTCCCCTCGATAGTTGAAAAAGACAATATCTATGCTACACAGTTCCATCCTGAAAAAAGCGGAAACGTCGGGCTTAAACTATTGGAAAACTACGTAGAGATCGTGAAAGAAACGATGTAGAAACCTGGTGCTGTTTCAACAGATAACTTTTTAGTGTCAATAGATAATTTATCTCTGGTTTTGAAGATGGGAATATTTGGTTCATCCAGGCCTGATGTAGCGAAATTTGCTGAAGAAGGGGACGCGATAAGTTTGATCGGGATTTTAGATCATAAAAATCAAGAGATTCGAAGAGATGCCAAAAGGGCTCTTATAGATATTGGCCAGGCAGCAGTTGAGGCGCTAATTGCAAATATACAGTATGCTGATGGTGATATTCGAAAAGAAGCAGCTGAGATCCTCGGTGAAATAGCGGGTCTTGGTGTTGTTGTCATCAGAGGCGGTCTCATCCAGCTTGTGAATTCAGCTGCCACAGGGTTTAGCGGATATCGAAGGGAGGAGCTTGTCGGCAGGCAGTTTGTAGAGTTCGTGACAGGTGAGTATGAAGAGCTACTGCTTGAAATGTATAAAAAGCGGCTAATGGCTGAGAAGGTTCCAAACAAGTACAATGTTGAAATACGCTCGAAAGCTGGTGTGAGGATTCCTGTTGAGATAACCGCTTCTCTAATTGATTTTGAAGGCCGGCCGGCTGACCTCACAATCCTGAGACCGCTCATCTAATTTTCCGCTTCAATAAAGTGTGCATGCCCAGGTAATTAGAACAATAATCTTTGCAGGAGGTAATATTGGATAGAGAGATAGAAATAAAAAGTGTAGTATAGAATCAGGTGATTATTTTTTGAATTTATTTATTAATTGGAATCAACTAAAAGGGGGGTGAAAAATATGGCTACAGGTACTGTAAAGTTTTATAACAGGATCAAGCGCTTCGGCTTTATCGCTCAGGACGATGGCGAGGATGTCTTTGTACACGAATCAGGCATCGTCGAAGGACCTATCGCTGACAACGATCAGGTAGAATTTGACGTTGAAGAAGGCGACAAAGGTCTTAAAGCTGTGAATGTTAAAAAAGTCTAAGACGTTCATGTTTTTTTAGCAACTATATTTTGGAGTGGAACACCTCCAATTTTCTTTTTCATTTTTTAATTTACTCATGTGACGCTTCGACCTGGGCCTACGTTCGTTGATTGGTTAAAGCTTAAATACAACCTTTGAGATTGATTTGACTATGGCGCTTGATGTTAGAACAGTTTTTGTAATCGGAGTATCAGCTTATCTATTCACACGTTACTATCTGGAGAAAGAATATGAGGCAGAGGAGATATACTGGATTTACTCTGTTCTGTCTGTGATTCTAGGTCTCATAGCTGCGATCACAGTGATAAACTCTCAGCCATCAAAGGCTTATTTCATCCCGCTTACAGTTATTTCTATTGTTATAGCAGTCCTCTACCACGCAGATGATTCCGAGCAAAAAGCTGTTTCAGGTTTGAATTAGGATGGCCAGCTTGCACCCCATGGAAAAAAAGATCCTCCTCTCGCTCACCGCAGAAGAGAGCATGACGCCTGCGCAGATAGTTTCGAAATCAGGGCTTGACTTGAGCAGTGTGATGCGCGGCTTGGACTGGCTGTCGGCGAAGGGGCTTGTGTCAATCTCCGAGTCGGTGGAAGAATATATTTCACTCGGCGCTGAGGGCGTGGAATATGTTGAATCCGGTCTTCCGGAGCGGCGTGTTGCAGAGCTTCTTAAAACAGGTGACTATTCAACTAATGAGTTGCGGGAGAAGATGGCTCCAGCACTGGTTGGAATCGCGATTGGCTGGCTTCGAAAAAAGGAGATGGCTGATTTTAAAGATGGGAAACTGCATCTAAC
>QIDD01000006.1 GCA_003230355.1 Methanobacteriota archaeon | reverse complement strand
CTAGACCTACTCGACGCCTACAAAGAGGCATGGAACAAACGGCTTCTAAACATTTCAGGCGCTGAAATTTGGATATGGGACGGCTATCTCGACGAGATCGCTGGAGTGGCCCAGCAACAAGCAAAGAACACAATAGTCTACTGGGACCAGCAGAACAAGGGGTCATTCATCTATAATAATGTCCTGCCCACATATCCTGCGCTAACTAAAACTGAAACAGCCCTCTACAGCGTCCACGGCGAAACAGCATATGAAAACTACTTTATCATGATCGACGTCAAGGCTGAACTCGAAGATATTCAGAACCAGACCGACCAGATATTCACAGAAGCTGCAAGCCAGATATTCAATGTCCCGGCGACATTGAGCCAGCCGAAAACTACGGATGAACTCGTTGATGACGCAGCCAATGAAACAACAGACATTAAAGAAGAACTTCGCCTGCTGCTTGAAAACTATCTTGCTGGAAACATCTCAAAAGAAGAATACGACCGCTCCTTTGAAGAATATACTGGATAGTGTGCGGCCTAGCAAATATTGGTTGAACACATCAAAATATCAGTTTAGAAGAGTTTTATACTGGACTTCTTCGCCGTTGACTATGTTGAACCTTTGTTATATAATCAATATACATGTCTATGCTGTGTTCATCTAGAATTTTTTTCCGGCTCTTTTTGCCCCATGTGTTCAATTAAATCAGGATTATCAAATAGATGTTTCATTGCATCAGATATCTCCTTTGCCGAAAGCCCGACAAGAATTCCCACATCTGGTGTGACAACCTTTTTTGTCAGTCCAACATCGCTGGAGATAACTGCGCAGCCTGATGCCATGCCTTCAAGAAGCGACTGATTTGTAAAGTTATCCTATTCTTCAAGTGAAACATGGATCTCGATTGAATTCTTTTATCCAACATTCTTCGGAGCGTTTTCGCCCTAATTCGTGGAACGAATTAATACAAAACAGGGTTTTGTAGGGCGGAAATGCGGGTTTCTTTTTCAGGCGGGTTTTTTTTGTGCAAAGAAAAAGGTGCAACGCCGGGGAGGAGATTTGAACTCCCGCTCTCCTGGTGGAGAAGTAGGTCTCGAGCCTACCGCCTTTCCGGGCTAGGCAACCCCGGCGATATTTTTTTGTTACATATGCTGTTACTTTTTTTGTTTTTCCAATGTTTTTTGTTTCCCTCCTTCTGTATGAACTGCTTTGATTATGGGCAGGATATACGAAGAATTGCGAGTGATCCGCTGGTATAGGGCTGGGCGGTATATGTCTTCATATTTTCTTTTCAGCTCGTGCATTCGCAGGTATACTTTTTTGAAGTCTCCTTTGCTTACATCGCGGGGCATGTTTGTCGAACTTGGCGTTACGACTATCACCCCGCCGGTGCCGTCAAACCCGGTTTTAAATTTGGTTTTGGAAATTGTTTCTAATTCAAAGTCTTTGGACAGTAATTTTTTTGTGTTCTCCCAGAATTCATCAAAATCCATTTGAACGCCTCCTTGGAATATTTAATTATTTATCTATTGATTTATTTACATATATATGTTTCGCTTTACAGATTTAATTATTGCGTGATTTAAATAATGAATGATTGAATGATGGATAGAGTTACCTAGTTAGTGATAGTTTTATTTATTGATTTCATGATTTAGTGATGAATGTCGTTATTTCTGAATCATAGTTTGAGGCTAAAAATTTAAAAAACACTGTTCGACACTGTTTTAATGGGATTGAGCGGGGTTAAAGAATAGCGAAAGAAGATCGAGTATACTTTTGGTTCTGGAAAGGTTTATCAATGCATCGGAAAGCGGATTATCTATTGGCATGAAACGGCAGAAGATTCTGGAAAAAACGGATTTAAAGGCAGCGCTTTACACCAGGGTTTCAACCGAAGATCAGGCTAAAGAGGGCTTCAGCCTTGATTCACAGGTGGAACGGCTCAGGAGCTACTGCAGCGCAAGGGGGTGGGTAGTTTATCAGGAGTATGTGGATGATGGTTACTCTGGAAGATACATTCGGAGGCCGGCTTATCAGGAGCTGATGGAGAATATCGATAGCTGGGATGTGCTCCTTGTTTTGAAGATGGATAGAATACACCGTAATTCCAGGCATTTTATGGAGATGATGGATGAGCTGCGCAGGAGGGAGAAGGAGTTTGTGAGTATGACTGAAAGCCTAGACACAAGCACTGCGATGGGCAGGTTCGTTGTTGACATCATTCAGCGTATTGCTCAGCTTGAGTCTGAGCAGATTGGGGAGCGGGTTTATGCAGGTATGCGTCAAAAGGCGAGCACACCTCTGAATCGTTTGGATCCGGAAAAAAGCCCTTATCTAGGTTTTAATCACCCCTTTGGATATGATTATACCGATGGGCGGTTGACTGTTAATCTTGTAGAGGCGGATGCGGTAAAAAAGATTTATCAGCTCTATTCAGGTGGGAAGAGCATGGGAGAGATCGCTAAACACTTGAATCGAACCGATACGCCGACTAAACGCGGGGGAAAATGGGACAAGCGAACGATTTCCAAGATATTAAAAAATCCTTTGTACACTGGCCGCGTCCTCTGGGATGGAGTGGTTCGCAGCGCTCCTCACGAGGCTCTTGTGGATGAGGATGTTTTCGGGGGTGTTCAACAGATCATCTCGCGGCGTCGGGCTAAGCTACCTATTGAAATACGCCGGTAATTCTGTTTTTTGCGTTAAAACCTTCATTGCCAGTGAACAACGGTCTACCGATGTTCACTGTAAAGAGGTGTTTTTCCAGATTTTTCACAATTATCCGGCTGACACACTAAAAAATAGGAAAAATATATTGATAGACATATAGATTGATAGAATTAAAATAGATTTGAAATAAAGATAAGAAGGGGAAAAGCCCATCAACCAGATTTCTGGCATGTTGGTTGAAACTTTTGAATTATTTGTTAGATCTGTTTTTTGAAAGATTTACAGACAAACAAATCGAGTGTGTGGTTGAATTCGTTATTTACAGAATGATAGAGGCCTAGATTTCAAAATCCAGATCTTTGATTCCGTCATAGGATGTAAAGTCCAAAGTCAGCGGTGTCACGGAAATTTTGTTTTCCACCCTCACCGTGTGAACATCCGTCCCAGGCTCAGCATCGAAAATCGCATCACCATCGATCAAATAGCTTGAGCCACCGGCACTGTTGTCCATTCGCCGAACCTTTGCACTGTACATCCGCCGTGCAAGACACGTGGGTTTTACGCTGCAACGCGTTACATTTGAATCCGGGACGTTCACATTCAAAAGATCAACACCGGACGGAAGTCCTTGTGAAAGTATTTTTTCAGCAATAGCGCCAAGCGCCTTTTTTGAGAGCGTGAAATCAATGTCTGTTCCCTTGCCGAATTTATGGGCTTCTTCAAGATGCAGCGAGATTGCGATAGACGGGATCTCATGGTTCGCGCCTTCGATAGCGGCACAGACAGTTCCAGAAGTAGTGATCTCCGAGCTCATGTTTTCACCCAGATTTATGCCTGATATTAGTAGATCAGGCGGATTTTTTAGTATGCTGAAGAGCGCGACAATCACTGAATCCACCGGCGTTCCGTCCACGCTGTAGGCTGTGTAGCCGTTACGTTCTACTTTTGATGTGGGTAGCGGTTTACGCAGTGACAGGCTTCGTCCGGCTCCGCTTTTCTGGGTTTTCGGTGCAACAATTGTAATAGTTCCAAGGTTTTTTACAGCCTCAGCTGCTGCAAGTATCCCTGCTGATTCGATTCCGTCGTCGTTTACGATGAGAATATTTTTCATCGTTGTTTTATAGGGGTGCTATTGTTTATCTAGGTTTGCTGAATCTTTTGGGATATCTTTATATAATACGTGTTACGATTATAAATTTAATGTTACTGGATTCTATTCCACTCTTTGCACTTGCACTCCTCCTCGGAGTGAAACACGCCTACGACGCAGACCACCTCATAGCAGTCTCAACCTACATCGTAAAAAGCAGATCCATCTCACAAACAATTAAAATGAGCCTGAGCTGGGCACTGGGCCACATGACAACAGCCGGAATCATAACCGTGCTAATATACATGTACCGCGACTTTTTTTTAACGCGCATCCTTGTCTACTTTGAAACCGTTGTTGGAGTCATGCTCATAGTGTTGGGAGCAGCAAGCATCCTCAGCTACAAAGGCATCAAATTATTTCACCGCCACAGACACAAACAAGATGGAGACGGCCACCTTCACGCTCACATGCATGATAGAAGAAAAATTCACACGCACTATCACAAGCACATGTTTGGAATAGGAAGTGTGCAGGGTCTGGCGAGTAACGATGAACTGATCATCCTCTTCACAGCATCCCTCGGCGTAGCATCACTGCAGGAGCTTATCGCTTATGTAGCGATCTACAGCCTGGGTGTTGTGGCCGCCATGGTTGCCTTTGGAATGGTCATATCCTCTCCGCTTATCAAAGCTAGAAAAGAGAGCGTGACACGAAATGTCATGCTCATATTTGGATTTATAAGCATAGTCTATGGTGCGCTCATACTTCAAAACGGACTGTTAATTTAGGTCTCCGCCGCTGGTTGTCATCACAAGCTTTCCGTGTTTTACTCCCCTTGATACTATCAGGCTGCTGGCGATGTTTTTCACGTCCCCTGCCTTTCCTGTGATGACTAGAACCTCCATGCAGTTATGCTCGTCAAGGTGTACGTGCATGCTGGAGATGATGTTCCCGTGAAAGCTGTGCTGCAATTCTGTTAGCTTGTCTGAAACTCCGCGTACATCATGATCATAAACCAGTGTTAACGAGCCTACAACTTCTCCTGTTCCGCTCCATTCTTCTTCGACCAGAAAGTTTCGAATTAGGTCTCGGATTGCTTCAGAGCGGTTGGTGTATCCTTTTTCATCTATGAGTGCGTCGAATTTTTTGAGCAGCTTATTTGGTATTGATATTCCGAATCGTGTTAGGTTTGGTTCATTCACAAATAGTTTTCATCTAATCACACTATTTATAGTTTTCGTGTTACGATTAAAGTATTATTCGATTTTAAATGGAAGCTTATTCAGATCATCTCCAACCAGCGGTAGCACCATATCAACCCTAAATAAAACAAGCACCCGATCCGACGCACCGGCGGGATCATGTTTGTGCCTGCTGATACTATGCATCCGGCTGCTATCCTGCTCCTCACCGGTCTTTGTGAGATGAAGCCTCACACCCTGCGTGACCCTGTCTCCTTCAATAAAAAGATAGCTTGCATGAGAATTAGACTTGAGATTGTGATGGTTAAGTCGTTTCAGCATGATGAACCCAATTAGACCGTGGTCCAGAAAATATGGCCGCCCAAAGACTGCGGAGTTAACCTTTCCCATTGCATCAGCCGTTGAAAACACAGCCACACCTTTAGTATTTTCAAAGTAATCCTTCAAAGCCTGAATCATTGCTATGAACTTGTATTGATAGGGTATATCTTATTTTTCCCTCTCCAGTGCGCAGTCCTGCAGCGTGTATTCAATAGATTCATCAGTCAATCTTTCAATAAGCCTGGAAAGCTCACTTTCTGAAGCGACTACAACCGGTGACAGGCCATGGTGGCATGCCTCAACCGCTGCGTCGATCGCGCCGTAAAATGTGATTTTTCTGCGTCCAGCTTTTCTTATGGCAACCAGTGCTTCGACACCGAGGGCACAGACAAATCCAGCCGCAACCTCAGACATTAAAAAGGCGAGGTCCACGTTTTTTGAGCCTCCCACAGCCGCCGAGGGCATCTTCAGAATCCGCACCCTCCCAATTTTGAGATCGATGATTCCAGTGATGTTTTTCACCGCCAGATCATCGCCGGCCTCTGCAGCGCTAACGACTGTTGCCGTGGTTGACACACCCCTCTTTTTCCCAACTCGGAGAAGCCCTTTTTCCATCCACACCTGAACTGTTTCACCCGCCTCAACCGGCGTGGCGGCAACAGCCGTAAACAGCCGCTCGGATTTGACGGTCTTTTCTAAAATCTCTCTGGCACGGTCCCGAAGCTTTCGGCCGCCCTCAACAAGCACCTCAACACCCTCTGGTGTTACCCTGTAGTTCTGCGGACCCCTGACCTCGACAAGACCCTGTTTCACAAGCTCTTTTACGTGCTCTGACACAGCCTGCACTGTTATCCCGCAGGCAAGGGATATCTGCCTTTGGCTCACACTTGGCTGGCCTGATGCAAGTTCTGCAAGTACGAGAAACCGCTTGTTAATCACAATCCGAAAATCACCCCTGATGAATAAATAATTTTTGAATTGAATCAAGCATGGTTGAATGAGTTGTAAACCCTGTTTGAGAAAACAATTTTATAGCTCCCCGGATCCTTTAGCCCATGGATCTGATTAAAAAGACAATCGAAAAGATAACACCACTCGACACCGCGGCCATGAGCTTGGCGCAGGCAAGACAGAACAATCTCACAAAACCACCGGGCAGCCTTGGAATGCTTGAAGCTCTATCAATCAAAATCGCGGGGATCACTGGCAAAGAAATGCCTAAAATTGAGAGAAAAACTATTATCACAATGGCGGGCGATCACGGAGTAACTGAAGAAGGTGTGAGCGCGTATCCAAGGGAGGTAACGTCTCAGATGGTCTTTAACTTCCTCAGCGGCGGAGCCGGGATAAATGTTCTTGCACGCCACGTTGGCGCAAGCGTTACAATTGTGGACATGGGTATTGCCTGTGACATGCACGATGACCCGCGGCTTGTAAATCGTAAAATCGGTTTTGGAACAAAGAATATGGCATGCCAATCTGCTATGACACGTGAGCAGGCGATAAAATCTGTTGAAGCAGGGATCCGCGTGGTCGAGGAAGCGGCGGAGGACGGACTTGACATTGTGGGCACAGGCGATATGGGTATTGGAAACACCACGGCTTCAGCCGCCATAACCTCGGTTGTTACAGGCATTTCACCCTTTGAAGCCACAGGCCGCGGCACAGGAATCGAAAGCAGTGCATTTGAAAGAAAAGTAAGGGTAATTGAAAAAGCTTTAAGCATGAATAATCCAGATGCTTCAGACGGGCTTGATGTTTTGTTGAAGGTGGGCGGCTTTGAGATCGGCGGCATCACAGGGGTGATAATCGGAGCTGCAGCAAACAAAATCCCAGTGGTTATCGACGGCTATATATCAGGAGCAGCCGCTCTTATCGCATGTCTTATCGCACCCCAGTGCAAGGATTATCTGATAGCATCCCATCTCTCAGTTGAACGAGGCCACAAAGCAGTCCTCAATCACCTCAATCTCAAGCCAATACTGAACATGGACCTCAGGCTTGGAGAGGGCTCTGGCGCGGCTCTGGCAATCTCAATCGCAGAGGCTGCATGTAAAATCCTCGATGAAATGGCTACTTTTGAAGATGCAAACGTCTCAGAAAAATCAGCTTAATCGCCGCTGTCTGTTCCTGCAAATAATTATTGGTATCTCTTCAGGCTTGAGGCAATCATCTATCTATTTGGCGACAGAGCTGTATTCCCAGTTAAAATGATATAGTCGGATGCATAAGCTAAAGGTGTTTTTATGAAAAAAACTGACCATCGAGAAGCTGCACCAAAGCACTTTCATGTATGCATATTCGGCTCGGCAAGAATAGGCGAAAATCATCCCACATATACCCTTGTGCAGGAGCTTTCCAGACAGATTGCCAGGGCAGGATTAGATGTTGTCACCGGCGGCGGGCCAGGGCTCATGGAAGCGGCGAACAGAGGCCATCACGAAGGACGAACTAATGATAATTCTCATTCCATCGGTCTTAACATCTCGCTTCCATCTGAGCAGGAATCCAATGCCCATTTAGACATTAAAAAAGAGTTCTCCCAGTTTTCCAGAAGGCTGGATAGTTTTGTGATGCTTTCAAACGTGGTTGTCGTTGCGCCTGGCGGAGTGGGAACACTTCTAGAGTTCCTTTATACATGGCAGCTCATCCAGGTCAAGCATATGGAAAACATCCCTATCATCCTGCTCGGAGATATGTGGATTGATTTTATCGATTGGATACGTGCGTGGCCGTTAAATTCTGGACTTATCAGTGAAGTAGATATGGATCCGATCTTTTTTGCAAAGACTGTTTCTGAGGCAATGCAGGTGATTAGTAAGGCGCATGAAAATTTTAAAGCGGGCGGCGAGAATTTTTGTCTCAACTACAAGAGAGATAGCAGGCTAAAAACTTCCGATGAAAAATCCAAGTAATGCGAGTATCATCGCTTTTTTTATCAACCTCTGCACCCGGGGTGATGAATCCTTTGGAGTGATGACTAATAGGATTATGCAGCCTGTGAGGATGAGATCGGCAACCCCGATAAATGGGAGGTAAAGGCTTGAAACGCTGTTTCTTATTGCCGGCACGATGCTGAGTAGAATCGATACAGCGAGAAAGAACGCTGCCAGGAGGCCGGGGAGTCGAAATCCATATTTTACAGGCAGGCTTTCAAGGTGGTCTTTGTCGCCTTCAAAGTCTTCAATGTCTTTTACGATTTCACGGCTTGTGTTTACAAGAAATGCCACGAATACGAGGAAGAGTGTTGGCGACGGGTTTTCTGATGCTAGGCCGCCGAAGAGGAAGGGTGATGCTACGAGGTAGCTTACGGTGAGGTTTTTTGTGAGTCCGCCGCTTTGTTTTATGGTTGCTGCGTAGAGGTAGAGTGCCATTGAGTTTATGATTGCGAGCATGAGCGCGGGCATGTTTATCTGTGTTGCGAGTATTGTTCCTATGAAAAAGAGTGTGAGCGCGTATCCGTGCGCTCCTTTGCGGGTGATCTTTCCGGCTGGGATTGGTCTGTTTGGATTGTTTATTTTGTCAATTTTATAGTCGTAGTAGTCGTTTGCTGTGTTTCCGGCTCCGCAGATGAGAAATGTGGCAGCTATCGCGTATGCTGTGGATGATTGGATCTGCCCTCCCATTTTGGCGCCGATTAGTACTGCGAAGGCTGCCATTATGCAGTTGAGCGGTCGCAGGATTGTAATGTAATTGCGCATGCCCTTTTTTTGTGTCTATTGCATTTATCTTTTCTCCCCTTTTTTAACAATATTTTTTTCAATCGTTACGTCCTTTTACTTACAAGAGGTAATTAAACTTTTATGGCGGTGCAAAGATGATACCAGGATTAAGCAAACAAAAAAAAGCCGAAAAACAAGAAACATACCCGGTCCTGCCGGTGAAAGACAACATCCTATTCCCAGGAATGACGCTCACACTCAACATCGGTGAAAAGCGCTCGAAAAAACTGATCGCAGACCTAAAACCAGGCGACAAGATCATAATCACAGCTCTAAAAGACATAAGGCTCGGAGTAGCAGACCCGGAAAACATCTACAAAACCGGAATGATCGCGCGAAAAATCCGAACCGTCCGCGAAAGAGACTTGACCCTGCTCGCAATCCACGGCGAAAAACGAGTCAAAATCGACGAATATACAGAAAAAGAACCCTATTTCAAGGCAACAGTCACAGAACTCGTTGAGACACGACCCCCTGAAGACACTGCAACAGAAGACAGGATATTCCAGCTAAAAGAGCTTGGAAAACAGATAATCACCGAACTCGGACTCCCGGAAGAAGCTGCTCACTCATTTGAAACAATCACAGACCCAGGACTTCTCACAGACATCGTAGCATCCAACATGCGCATTGAAAAAGAGGATAAACAAAAACTCCTGGAAACACTTGACATAAGCGAGCGGCTGGAAAAAATCGAAACACTCATGATCAAAGAGATCCATCGAATCGGACTCACAAAAGACATCTCAAACAAGGTAAGCCAGGAGATGGATAAAAGCCAGCGTGAATACTATCTGCGCCAACAGCTCAAAGCAATAAAAGAAGAACTAAACGAAGGTGAAGTGGACGAGATGGATGAGCTAGAAGAATCCATCAAAACCGCCGATATGCCTACTGAAGTTGAAGAAGCCGCGCTAAAAGAACTTGGCCGACTTTCAAAGATGCCGCCAAGCACAGCAGAATACACGGTTTCACGAACCTACCTCTCATGGCTACTTGACCTGCCCTGGAGCAAAAGTACCGAGGACAACCAGGATATAGGCGGCGCCAAAAAGACGCTTGACTTGGGTCACTTCGGCCTTGAAAAAGCTAAGAAAAGAATCGTTGAATACCTTGCGGTGAAAAAGCTCAAAAAAGATATGGGCGGACCAATTCTCTGTTTCGTAGGCCCGCCTGGTGTTGGCAAAACCTCGATTGCGAAGGCAGTTGCAGAAGCGCTTGGGCGTAAAACCGCAAGGGTCTCACTTGGCGGCGTACGCGATGAAGCCGAGATACGGGGCCACAGGCGAACCTATGTAGGCGCGCTACCGGGCCGAATCATACAGGCCATAAAAAAAGCAGGCTCAAACAACCCAGTAATCGTGCTCGACGAAATCGATAAGCTGGGCTATGACTACCGCGGCGACCCCTCATCAGCGCTTCTTGAGGTACTTGACCCTGAACAGAACAACAGCTTTTCAGACCACTACATTGAAGTGCCATTTGACCTTTCAAAGGTGCTTTTCATAACAACAGCCAACTCTCTGCACAATGTGCCAGCTGCGCTAAAGGACAGAATGGAGATAATCGATTTCCCAGGCTACACAGAGGAGGAAAAACTCACTATTGCAAAAAGGCATCTTCTGCCCAGGCAGATGGAGCGACACGGCCTATCAAAGGGTCAGGTCACGCTCGATGACGAGGCCTTGTCGATACTTCTCGAAGAATACACCCGTGAAGCAGGCGTGCGCAGTCTTGAGCGCGAGATCGCAACTGTTCTTAGAAACGCTGCCTGCAAAATCGCTGAGGACAAAGCCCACCACGTAAAGGTTGATAGAGGGGTTATCGAAGAAGTGCTCGGACCGCGTAAATACTATTCAGAGGTTAAAGAGCGGACCATGAACCCTGGTGTTTCAACAGGTCTTGCCTGGACACCCGCAGGCGGAGAGATCCTCTTCATCGAGTCCAATGTAATGCCGGGAAAGAAGGGTCTGATCCTCACAGGTCAGCTTGGAGATGTGATGAAAGAATCAGCCCAGGCCGCCTTGAGCTATGTGAAATCCCATGCAAAGGAGCTTGGAATCGACGAGTCTGCCTTTACGAAAAAAGACATCCATATCCATGTTCCGGCCGGTGCCATACCTAAAGACGGCCCATCAGCAGGGGTTGCAATCACAACTGCACTGGTGTCGCTTTTAAAAAATCAGCCCGTGCGCAGTGACATTGCCATGACCGGTGAGATAACGCTTAAAGGCCGTGTACTCCCAGTTGGAGGTATTAAGGAAAAGGCGCTTGGCGCTCGCAGAGCAGGGATCGACACGGTCTATCTTCCAAAGCGAAATGAAAAAGATCTCATTGAACTCCCTGAAGATATAAAGAAGAAGATGCATTTCAAATTTGCTGAAAACATTGGCGACGTCTTAAACGATGTTTTCACGAGTGATCAGAAAAACTAGCAGTGTTTTGAGGTATTATGGTCTTTTGCAAACACTGCAGCCTAACGAGTACAAAGCAGTTTTAGATGAGCTGAGCTATTAAAACATGTTTCTGAAATCGAAGTTGGGATAAAAAAGGATGGGTGGACAAAGGATAGATTCTACGCCGAGGCAGAGGAAATCCGATCAAGACTTAAAAACTTTGTCCACGATTAGAAGGGGCAGGAAAAGACTCTAGCCCGTCCACTCCTGACTGATTTTCTGCCCGTTTATATCCATCTCATAGAATCCGTGATTGCCTGATTCATCAAACCAGTAATCAATTTTCATCTCTCCATCCGGTGATTTAGCGGTGTAGACTACATGGCAGAGGCCGGCGTATTTTCCACTTGTTACGAGCTTGTCGATCTTCATGCTCGCCGTTGCAGTTCCGCCTACTCCGGTGGACTTCATATCCCAGTCCCCGCCTTCCGGGCACCAGTCATCTGTGTTGCCCATCATTGAACCGGTGATTACAACGGTCTGCTCACCCTCATCTGACTCGAATGTTTGCTCATAGATTGTGGTTTCACCGTCGGTTTTGGTTTCAGTTTTCACCTTAACCTCTCCATCGTCTGTTTTAATTGTCTGTTTCGTCGTATCAGCAGTCCCACCCAGGCAACCACTGAAGACTGCGGCTGCCACAATAATAAACACAAACAACGCTAGTTTTTTCATCTTAATAACCTCCTTATCACAAGTTTAAATATTTATCTAAGGGCTGCTGTAGCGCTCCTCCTTCCAAGGGTCGCCGTGCATGTGATAGCCTTTTGATTCCCAGAATCCTGGTCTGTTCTCTGCCATGAACTCAACGCCTGTAACCCATTTCGCGCTCTTCCAAAAATAAAGTCTTGGCACAACTAGCCTCACCGGCGCGCCATGCTCAGCGGTCAAGTCTTTGCCGTCATGTTTCACAGCAAAAAGCACGTCTTCGGAAAAGAAATCATCCAGTAAAAGGTTTGTGCTAAACCCGCGGGCGCCGTGAACCATCACGTATTTCGCCTCAGGGAGAATTGAGACGCGGTCTTTGATCCCGCTGGTGCTCACGCCCTCCCAGGTGTTATTCAGCCTGCTCCATCTTGTTACGCAATGAATGTCTGACATGACATCGACACGAGGAAACGCCATGAACTCTTCAAATGTGAAAACAGCCTCCCTTTCAACAAGCCCTGAGAGTTTAAACTTCCACGCTTTTTCATCAATCTCTGGTACCGAGCCGTGATGAAGAACCGGCCACCTCTCAAGCAGGTGCTGGCCCGGCGGAACCCTATTTTCCCGCTCCGTGTCAGGGCTTACAATCATAGCCTGTAGTCTCTGCCCTCTTCCTTGCACTCTGGTATGTAACAGGTCACGTCGATAAACTCGCACTTATGCAGGCATGATGGACACACCTCAGGCGGAGCGTCACCGCTCATCGAATATCCACAGTCGCTGCATTTCCATTCAGTCAAAAGCTTCATCTCCCAATTATCTTTATCGATCGATAGATAAATAGGTTTTCCCAAATTGAGTATTTGGAGGCGTGTCATATCTTGAATGAAGAAGTTAAGAGTTTCACATTTAATTTTTTTTCAACTATATTTGAATGAGATATTAAGTATTTTTAGGCTGATAATAATAATTGAATAAAATGATAACGCAGGAAGTTGAATTGTTTTATATGGTCTTGGCGGTGGCTGCAACACCTTTAGCAGCGCTCGGATATTTCTTATTCATGTGCAGCAGGGAAAAT
>QIDD01000005.1 GCA_003230355.1 Methanobacteriota archaeon | reverse complement strand
TGGTTTTTAACCGCAGCAGTTACACTTGGACTTGTGTTAAACGTCTTCTTCAAATTTTACTAAGCTCTCACTTTCGATTTATGAATTTAGGGTGGCGTGCCGCGAGTAACCTGCCTTCTGTTCATAGGATCACGATTGAACGTGATTTCCCAGTTTGGCACCATTCGTCTAAGCGCCCTACCACGCGCCTCCTGCAAAATTGTCACTGGCAGCTTGTTTGGGCTTGCATCCCCGAGGATGGCACGTTTCACTTTCCCGCCCAGCGTTTCAGACCTGCGTCATCATCAACATATATGTGCACAGGCGGAAAATATCATTTCTGCTCCAGAGCCCACCTTCTCAGGTGTTTGTCGGGTTTTTTGCACGATGGGCAGAGTTTCCTCCCCTAGTTTGCCGAAGCAAACTATTTCAAAAGCAAATATGCTTTATCAGGGTGAGGTGCCCTGCGGCTCGCCGAATAACATCTCCAGATTAACGTATAAAAAACTAATGATGAAGTTTTACTAGAATTGACATCCGCCCACGGCACAGAGTTATGAAGAATCATAACGTGATATTAACAACAGTTAATAGGGGCCGGGGATTCTTAATAGGAGCTATAAAGCGGAAAGTATGGGGGGCAAGAGAAGAGTTCGTGAGACGGCCTCAATTCATCCCAATCTTAATTCCGAAGGAATTGATAGTCGCAATGCGACTAGGGAAGTAGTATTCTCGAGGAGGAGTTTATAATGGCATGATCCTTGTTTTACTGAAACTGCTTTTCAGACTCATATCGGATAGTTTTATATGGAAACACAACAACTAAAAGAATGATAAAATGCAATCAGAGAAAGTCTTAAATCAAGCTACTATTTATACAGTCGGACACAGCAACGTTGAATTTGAAAAGTTTTTGAGCTTATTGAACGGAATCAAGGTGTTGGTGGATGTAAGGAGCACCCCGTTTAGTAAATATGCCCCTCAGTTCAATATTAAAAATATAAAAAGGAAACTCGAAGCGAAGGGGATTGAGTATGTTTTTATAGAAGATGAATATGTGGGAAACGTTCTTGGAGGGAAACCGAAAGATGAAGACTGTTATGAAAATGGGAAAATAGTTTATGGAACTGTAATGAAAAAAGGATGGTATAAAGAGGGCATCTCGGCATTGATTGACTTCGCAAATAAGAAGCGAACCGTGATAATGTGTAGCGAAGAAGATCCTTATGCGTGTCATAGGCATCACTTAATTTCACAGAGCTTGTTGAGGGAAGGTATTACAGTCTTTCATATACGGGGGGATGGAACCAATGAGAGAATAGAAAAACCAGAAAAGAAGATGATTCAACTTCCGCTAATATGAGGATTTATACAGTTGGTTTTACTAAAAAGAGCGCAAGAGAATTCTTTGAAGCATTGAAGAGAAACAATATCGAACAAGTAGTAGATATAAGGCTTAATACTACATCTCAACTCGCTGGATTTACGAAAAAGGGTGATTTGGAGTATTTTTTAAAGGAGTTATGTGATATTGGTTACTATCTCTTCCAGTTTCTTGCGCCAACAAAAGAGATGCGAAACCGATATATCAAAAGTAAAGATTGGAATGTTTATGTTAAAGAGTATATCGAACTCCTTAAGATCAGAAAAGTCTTAGATAAGCTCGATAAATCGTTTTTTAAGAAGAAAACATGTTTTCTCTGCAGCGAACCAACAGCGGATCATTGTCATAGGCGATTATTGGTAGAATATCTTAAGGAGCATTGGGACGATGTTGAAGCGGTGCATCTATGAAAAAAGAGGTGATTATCACCGACTTAAGTAAGATGCACGGTGGTAGAGTCTGCATATTTGGGATTGATGAAGAAGGGAGACCAATAAGACCCGAAATCCCTTATCCTAGTATTCGAGAGAGTTATCTTTTTGATGGAGAAGGTAGGCAAATCATAAAACCCTTTGCAAAAATTGAATTTGATTTTCTCAGTCCTTTACCTAAACCACCACATACAGAGGACTGGGAGATAAATATGAACTATAGACCGAGATTAATAGGATTTCTCTCGGAAGAGGAAAGGAAAAAGTTCTTGGAAAGTATATCGGATGGATCGGTTAAGGAGATATTTGGAGTGGAGATTCATGAGGGACGATATACAAATCCAGGGAAAGGAAGAAGATCATTGGGAACGATAAAAGTAGCAAATCTCTTGGATATTAATTATTCGATGGAGGAAGAAGGGAAATACAAATACAGGATAACATTTTCGGATATGGGCGGAGAGATTTACAATTTGCAAGTCACGGATTGTGCTTTTAGGGAGTACTGTGATGTTCAACGGATTCAAATGGGTAAGAATCCGGGTTCTATTAGCGACGAACTACGACGGAGGTTGAACCAAAGCGATCTCTTCCTTCGTGTTGGGCTCACAAGGCTCTTTAAAGATGTGCACTGGCTACAAGTCTCCGGCTTATATGCATTTCCGGATTATAGAGAGGAGGGTTACGGAAAGGAAGTTAACATGGAGTCTGCGCATCAAGTGCTACAAAAATACTTTGGTTATACTTCATTTCTTCCTCTTCAAGAGGATATCATCAAGGACATTCTGCTAAAAAACGATGTTTTTGTCCTAATGCCAACTGGTGGCGGTAAATCTTTATGCTATCAATTACCAGCCCTTCTTTTCGATGGCGTAACGATCGTTGTTTCACCGCTTATCGCCTTAATGAAGGACCAGGTTGATGGTTTGCGAGCAAATGGGATTGCTGCAGCCTATATCAACAGCTCATTGAGTTTTGATGAAATACAACACATAAAAACGGAATTGCGGGAAAACAGAATCAGCATTCTTTATGTGGCTCCCGAAAGAATAATGCTACCCGACTTCTTGTCATTTTTACAGAGTTTGAATATCAACTTGATTGCCGTTGACGAAGCCCATTGTATCTCAGAATGGGGACACGAGTTTAGACCCGAATACCGTCAGTTGAAATCGCTTAAAGAGCATTTCCCACAAATTCCTTTAATTGCACTTACAGCAACCGCTATCATCGAGGTACAAAAGGATATTATAACACAGTTGAAGCTAGCCAATCCAAAGATATATAAAGCGAGTTTAAACCGAGAAAATCTATTCTATCAGGTCAAACCAAATGATAACGCCTATCATCAATTACTCCAGTATTTAAAGAACCATAAAAAGGATCCAGGGATAATTTATTGTTACAGCCGTAAATCCGCTGACAATTTATCAAACAAACTACAAAAAGAGGGACATCGTGTTTTGCCTTATCATGCAGGGTTGGAATCTGATTTAAGGACTGAAACGCAGGATAAATTTGTTAGAGACGATGTTGAGATAATCGTGGCAACAATAGCTTTTGGAATGGGGGTAGATAAGTCGAATATACGTTTTGTGATCCATTATGACCTGCCAAAGAATCTTGAAAGCTATTATCAAGAGACAGGGAGGGCAGGAAGAGACGGACTTAGAAGTGATTGCGTTCTCTTTTTTAGTCATGGCGACAAGAGAAAAATAGAGTATTTCATCGAGCAGAAATCGGATGAAAGGGAGAAACGAATTGCGTATAAAAAGTTGCATGATATGGTTGAGTTTTGTGAGTGTCGGGGCTGTCGCAGAAAAATTTTATTGAATTACTTTGGTGAGCGATTCGATGAAGTGAAATGTGGAAATTGTGATAGTTGTCTTGAGCCGAAAGAAACGATCGATGGAACCGATATCGCTCAGAAAATCATATCGTGCGTTTCCCAGGTTAAAGAGAGATTTGGAGTAAATTACATTGCTGATGTTTTATATGGCTCAAGAAGTCAAAAGATAATTCGCAATCAGCACGATACTCTAACAGCTTATGGCACTGGCAGAGAATACTCAAAAAAGCAGTGGCAAGTTTTTATCAGGGAACTCATTCAACTTGGTTATCTGAAATCGGAAGGTGACAGATACCCCATCGTAAAACTAAGTCAAAAGAGTCACGATATTTTATCCGGAAAAGAAAGGGTTTTGTTGACCAAGCCGACAGAAGAAGTTCAGATAACACGAAAATATTTTGATGATGACTTCGATCGAGGTTTATTTGAAATTTTAAGAAGTTTGAGAAAAGAGCTCGGTGATGCAGAGGGCGTGCCACCGTATATCATCTTTCATGATTTGAGTTTGAAAGCGATGGCAACTCACTTCCCGCGAAGTCTATCGGACTTTCAAAGGATTAACGGTGTTGGTGAAAGAAAGTTAGAGAAATACGGAGGCTTATTTTTAAAAGAAATCGTTGATTATTGCAATAAACATCGTATTGAGCCCAGAACAGTTGAAGATAAAACCACTTTCTCATTCAAAGAGGAGGTATCTGATAGATCCAAGACCTATTCAGTAAAGGAAATTCAAAGAATACAGCCCCGAGCGTATGAGCCATGGACAAAAGAAGAAGATGAAAAGTTAATTGTCGAGTACAAATCTGGTAAAACAATAGAAGAGCTTATGGAATTATTCGGAAGACAAAGAAGTGGTATTAAATCAAGACTGAAGAAATTGGGGTTACTTTCATAAAAACTACTCTGAGAGCGGGGAAAGTAGAGATTTCATCTGAGACAAAGTTATACCGGAGACGTAATTAATCTGAGGTTATGTTTACGCTGTTAATTTCAATACGATGTTAGTCCTATTCACTGCTGCCAGCTTTTAATGATTGTACCACAGCCTGCCACCTCAGTAGCTGGACATGCAGAATTGAAACAAAAAAATATGATGTGTATAAATTTCCTGCGGCTCGCCGAATAACATCTCCAGATTAACGTATAAAAAAACTAATGATGATGAAATCGTTCAGTCCGGCATGTTGTCTTCGCCTGCAAAGAAGGTCTGCTGAATCGAGGTATAAAGGTCTTCAAGTCCCACATAGGTTTTAGCCGAGACAGGTGTGAGCCCGCTTGCGCTGCCCATGCCTTCAAGTGCCCTGAAAAACTCGATGTTCGCCTCATTCTGCATTGTATGGGTTTCAGAGAGAAGCGCGTCATAGAGAGTGCTCAGATCAGACGCCCAGTCTAATGCATCCCCAACTTTTTCCTCGCCCAAAAGGTCAGATTTTGAGAGCAGGTTTAGAAAAGGTGTTTGAAACCTGAATTGAATCGACGCTGAAAGCATGAGAAGAGACACAAAGCCGGATGGCGTGCTCGATAGAACAGGGTCGAATAAAAATGAGATAATCGAGTTTTGCTCGCCCACAGCCTCTAAAACTACTTTGCTCGCCTGCCTGTATGCGAAGAGCTCGATCTGACCGGGGGTGTCAAAGAGCACATATTGGGCGCGCTGCTCCTCAAGAAGATCCTGTATCTCCCGAAACTGCACAGCCAGAAGATCAGCCGCCAGTATCTGCGCGCCGTTAGGGCCAACGCCATATTTCTCCATCACATCCCGCGTTGTTATCCACTCGCGCACATCAATTTCCGGCGCATAAGGCAGAAGCTCAACCCCCGGGTCGAGGTTGACAATGAGCACGTCCAGCCCCCGTTCTTTCAGCCATTCATAATAGGCTTGTGTAAGAGCGGTTTTGCCGCTGCCCGCGGTTCCCACGAAAAAAATGTTAACCTGATCTTGCTCCATCTAACTACCCATGAGCCGTTTAAAGGCTTTCAATATATGCGACAACCAGTTTTACAGTGTCAGAGACATCCTTTTTACCTGCAACCTCAACCGGGGTGTGAATGTAACGTGTCGGCACAGATACAACGCCTGAGAGCACGCCGCCCCTTGTGAGCTGAATCGCTGTTGCGTCTGTTGTCCCACCGTCACCAACCTCCACCTGATATTGGATCTTCCCCTTCTTTGCCGCGGCGATTAAACTGTCCCGCACCGATGGGTGGGTGATGATCCCGCGGCCCTTTCCATCGGCAACCGTTATCACAGGCCCGCCGCCAAGCTTTATCCTCGATTCCTCAGGCTTTGTACCCGGAAAATCCCCAGCCGGCGCAACATCCAATGCAAGTGCTACATCAGGCTCAATTTTAAATGCCGCGGTTCGCGCACCCTTAAGCCCAACCTCCTCCTGCACCGTGCCCACGGCAACAACTGTATGATTTGTTTTCACAGTTTTCATAACCTCGATCATCACCGCGCAGCCCAGGCGGTTGTCAAAGGACTTACCAGAAACAAGGCCTGATTTCAGCTCCTTAAAGGGCATGTCAAATGTAATATAGTCGCCTATTGTGACACCGAGTTTCTTCGCAGCCTTAGAATCACCTGCGCCCACGTCGATGAACATGTCCTTGGCCTTCACCACTTTGTCCCGCTCCTTTTCCTCCATGAGGTGAGGCGGCTTCGATCCGATGACACCTGGTATCCTCCCGTTCTTTGTATGCACAACCACGGGCTGATTGAGTAGTGTCTGGTCGAAAAAACCGCCCAATGTTATGAACTTGATGAACCCGTTCTCGTCGATGTGGCGCACCATAAGGCCGATCTCGTCCATATGTGCAGCAAGCATCACCTTCTTTTTCCCATTCCCCCGCTTTGCGATGAGATTGCCCATGACATCGATCTCGATTTCGCAGCAGCCCTTTAGCTCTGATTCTATTATCGATCTTATCTCATCTTCATTCCCAGGGACGCCGTGGGCTTCGGATAGCCTTTTTATGAGCTTGATCATTTTAAGTAACCTCCTTTTCCTCTTATCGTCTGCTCCATATAAATATTGAGGTATTCTGATATCCGCTTCAATCCCTCTATTATGTTTTCCTCGGATGTGGCGTATGATAGCCTGATAAATCCCTCGCCGCCCTTTCCGAAGGCAGTTCCCGGCGTTACGATGACTCCTGTGTTTTTCAGAATCGACATTGCAAGCTCAGCCGACTTGCCTAGTTCAGCGGTATTTGGAAACACATAAAACGCACCCCCAGGTTTCAGACACCGGATTCCTTCGATTTCGTTGAGTAAATCTACAATCAAATTCCTGCGTTTTCCCAGTGTTTTCACCATCCCAGAGGTGTAATCTGACTCTGATGTTAATGCAGCCAAGGCGGCCGCCTGTGAAAGCGAGCAGGTGCTGGCCTGAACATACTGATGAATCTTGAAAATCTCCTCAACCACCTCCAGCTTTGCCTGCAGATACCCCAATCGAAGACCTGTCATTGCATATGTTTTGGAAAAGCTGTTAATGGTGATCGCCATATCTGTGTATCTCCCGATGCTGTAGTGCTCTCCTTCGTAGATTATCTCGTCATAGACCTCGTCTGAAATCACATATACGCCGTGGTCATCAGCAAGTCCTGCGATCTCTTTTACAGCTTTTTTACTGGAAACAGAGCCTGTGGGATTACCAGGCGAATTCAAGATTATTGCTTTTGTGCGGTCGGTGATCTTCTCCCCGATTGCAGCCGGGTCAAACTCAAAACTACTGTCTTCCTTCACCTCAAAGGAGACTGGCACGCCGCCTGCTATGCGTGTGAGCGGCGCGTATGACACAAAGCCTGGGTCAGGGATTATCACTTCATCACCGCTGTCAACAAGCGTGAGGAGCGCGATTTCTAATGCCTCAGACGCGCCGGAGGTTACGATAATTTCCTCAGAGTCCGTGCTGATTCCGTTTCTCTTAAGTTTTTTTACAATCCCCTCTCGAAGCTCGATTATGCCTTTGCCAGGCGTGTAATGAGTAAAATCTGCATCCAACGCCTGCCTAACCGCTTCTTTCGACTCCAGTGGAATCGGAAAATCCGGCTCGCCAAGGCCGAGGTTGATGGTGCCCTCTCCTTTTGAAAGCTCAAACATCCGCCTGATACCGGAGATATCGATGTAAGAGGTTCTCTTCGAAAATTTCATTGAGATGATTTTCTAGCATCTGTAATAAATAAATTGCCCAGAAAACCGGAGCCATTCAAATTTAATTGAACAAATCGTTATATAATATCCAGCCGCTAAAAAATTTGGCTAGGGAAGAACGCGGTGGTGTGAAACTGACATCCCATACTTTACACCCATGTCCTTTTTTTCCACCGCCTCCCCCCTTCCACAAAACATAGAAAACTACTTTTATTAACCAAAATATATTTGTTGTAGTACGTTAATTTAGCTTGGGTTTTGAAGATGACCAAGATAATGCTTGTTGATGATGAGCCGGAGTTTACGTTCATTATCAGAAAGATACTGGAAAAAGAGGGTTTTTCCGCGGTGGAAGCGCACAGCGGCCGTGAGGCGCTTGATCTTGTGAAGGTAGAAAATCCTGATCTCATACTTCTCGATATTATGATGCCTGAGATGGATGGATGGGATGTTGCAAAGACTATTAAAGCCGATGAAGATCTGAAGCACATCCCGATTATGATGCTTACCATCAAGTTTCAGCAGGATTTCAAGCTCAAGAGTTTTCAACATGCCCAGTGCGACGGATATATCACAAAGCCTGTGAATAAGGAAAAACTTCTCAAAGCAGTGCGCTGGGTCCTTGGTGAACCCCATTTTGACGCCGGGTCTATTCCATCAAAGTGCGGTATCGACTGCCGTGTATGCGACCAGTTTGTTTATGAAATATGCAAGGGCTGCCTGGTAGATAGAAAGGACACATGCATTGTAAACGAGTGCACTATAAAGCAGGCTGTGAACAGCTGCCTAGAGTGTGTGAAGGTCTCCTATTGTAAAAAGCGTAAAGAAACAATCGACACATGCCTTGTTTTCAACCCTGCAAAGGAGGAGAAGAAAAACTTCATCCATCTCCTGGGTGAGGAAGAAAATCTGGAGGGTATAAACGAGTTTACACGGGCTGTTTTCGATGGGAGCAAAGGAATTTCATTTGCAGCATCTAAGGAAAAGTCCCAAATCAACGTTGAGGGTGTAGAGGTCCATGACACCCGTGATCTAGGGGAGGTTGAATCTGAGATCAAGTCTTTTGTAAAGGCAAATCCAAGTTCTGTTGTCTTTATTGAATCACTTTTAGATGCTGTTGATAAAACGCCTTTTCCAGAGGTTCTTAAGTTTATTGACAAGCTCCACGGAATATCGATTGAGAAAAACGCGGGTATAACGGTTTATGTGGGTGATCTGCGTCGGGATCAGCAGATGCAGATCTTCAACTATCTTGCAAGTGTTCAGATCGAAGCGATTGTGAAGGCGATTTCAAACCCTCAGCGTAAAGACATACTTGATATCCTTAAGATGGCTGGTAAATCCACATTTACCGATATGCTGCAGAGCCTTGGCTACTCAAATCCTTCGAAGCTTAGCTTTCACCTCAAGATTCTCAAGCAAGTGGGGATTATCGATCAGGATCATAAAGGCATCTATTATCTCACCGACACTGGGAGGAAACTAGACGAGCTGCTCTTTAAGATGAAGGACACTGTTTCAACTGTTCTTTCGATTACGCCTGATTTCAAGGTTGTCTCACCACCGAATCCTGTGGCAACATCGAAAATCGAGTCTTTTAATAGGTATATTAAGCTCGCTGAGAAGAGTGGGCTCTCCAAGGTTACCGGCGTTTTTGACGAGCTTTCAGAATCGCTGGGAGTTTTCTATGGAGAGGAGGAGGCAACCCGTATTATCATCACTGTTTTTGACGAGTTCATCTCCACTGAAAAGATGCTTGAAAACGAGGATCTGAAAAAGAAGATCAGCGAGATAGCCTTTGTATTCCTGGCTGATGTTATGCCTCTTGAAGACGCCATTGACTGGGCTGATAAGATCTTGGTCAAACACTCTTTGAAGCATGCAGGGATATTGGCCGCAAAATAAGGGTTATTAGGAGGTTTTTATCCTATGGTGCTTTCAAGTATCGGGATTTGCAGGGGACGTCTTTCTGAGGTGATTGTTACAACCTATCACAGCGATGGAGCGCCTAATGCGGCTCCGATGGGTGTTTTAGGTCTTGGAGGCGACAATATTTTGCTAAAGGTTCATCGGGACACTGATACTTTTGAAAACATCAGGCGAGAGGGGTGCTGCGTTGTTAACGTTGTTTTTGATCCTCTGCTTTTTTTGCGATGCGCTCTTGTTGGCAGGCACAAGGGTTCTAAGGTTGTTGAGACTTTGGATGTGCTGCGGGCGAAGGTTGTTTCTGCACCTTATATTAAAGGCACAAACACCTATGTTGAGGCTGAGCTGCTGAGTTGTGAATATGTTAACAGGAGGGACAGTTTCGGCCCTGCGTCGGTTGCGAAGATGACCTTAAAGGCGGTGAACATTGTTGTTTTATCTCCTTTTCCCGTGGCTCCGAACCGGGGACTTTTTGCAGCGATTGAAATCGCTGTTTCCCTTTCGCGGGGCATGGAAAAAGATGTCCAGGGGTATTTGGAGGTTGTGAAAAAGACGCTGCCGCCGGAGGAGTCGGAGGCGGTGGTTGATTTTGTGAACAGCTTTGTCGGCTAGACTTGGATTTCTTCTGTGAATTTGTATTCTCTCTGAGCCCGTGACCCTTGGCGCTCAATTCTGCCTTCTTCGTAGAAGCGCGCTAGGTAGGTTGAGACTGAGCTGAGTTTTATCTCGCCGCCCCATATCTGTTCGTATTCTTCTTTTAGGTCTTGTGAACGGACCCATTCGCCTATGTGCTCTCGCTCTAGTAGAATACTTAGTTTTTCCTTTTGGGAGAGGTTTTTCATATCGTATTCCATGAGCCATCCAGGGAGTATTTCAGGCGTGAATTTCGGGATAATCGTTGTTTTGGGTGTGTTGTATGCGAAGTCGATGAAGTGGTCTATTTTTTGTTTTGCTGTGAAGTGGTCCTCACCTTCGATTAGGAGGTTTGTTTTGGTTTTCCCGTCTGAGATTTCAATTTTTATCTTCATGGGGTTTTCACCGTAATCCTTTTATATTATATTGATACTTGTTTATTAACTTGTTGTCGTGTTATCATGTTCATCTGTTTATTTGATTTGAAAATCCAATTTTAGCTCCTGGATATAAATATGTTTCGATTTAGAATTATCAGAAAGATATATATATTAGTTGTATTCACACTTGTTCACATATTCACAAACTATATAGGGGGTAAACAATGGAATTTCTGTACAAAAAAGCAAAAGAAAACACACAAAAAGAGCTGGAAAATAGGAAAGCGAATTCAGCCGATTTCGGGGAAGCAAGAATTGTCGTCGTGGGATCAGGCGGTGGAGGAAACAACACCCTAAACCGACTTGGTAACATCGGAATCGACGGCGCAGAACTAATTGCTGTAAACACAGACAAACAGCAGCTAGAGCGCACCAAGGCAGACAAAAAGATCCTCATCGGCTATGAGAACACAAGAGGACTGGGAGCCGGAGGATATCCAGAAGTAGGACGACAGGCAGCACTGGACGCAAAAACAGTATTTAAAGACGTCCTGTCAGAGGCAGACCTCGTCTTTGTAACAGCCGGACTCGGTGGTGGCACAGGGACAGGAAGCCTTCCCATAATCGCCGACATCGCAAAGGAAAACGGAGCCGTCGTCGTTGGCGCAGTCACAATGCCCTTCAAAATCGAAAGAGCAAGGATTGTAAAGGCCAAGGAAGCGCTCACCAAGCTGAAAGACGCAGCCGACAGCGTGGTCGTCATTGACAACAACAAACTCCTCAGCTATGTGCCGGACCTGCCGGTGGACCAAGCATTCGGAGTGGCCGATGAAATACTTGCAAGAATGGTAAAAGGCATAAGCGAAACCATATCCATCCCAAGCCTTGTAAACCTCGACTTCGCAGACGTAAGAGCCGTGATGCGAGACGGCGTCGGCAAGGGAGTCGCCATGATCGGGCTTGGAGAAGGTGAAGGAAAAGACCGCGCAATAGAAGCCGTAAACAACGCCCTTGAAAACCCGCTTCTCAACGTCGACTATAGAGGGGCAACAGGCGCGCTTATCCACATCACAGGCGGACCAGACCTCACACTCGAAGAGGCAAGCACCATAGGTGAAATAGCCACAACCTATCTCAGAGACAACGCAAACGTCATCTGGGGAGCAAGAATCGATCCAGAGTTCGAAAAGAGGATTCAAGTTATGATAATCATGACAGGAGTCTCATCCCCAGATATTGTTGGATCAGGCACTTCGATTACAGTTCCGTCGCGAGATTTCTCAGCTCCGAAACGTAATCCAAGAAGACCCACCCAGCTGGCATGGGAAGGACCGAGCCGAAGGTTTGATCCGCTGCCACCAGAGGAGAAGCAGGGAATAATGGCGAAGCTGGATATAGACTATATTCTATAGGTTTTTCAGGGGGTATGGAATAATGAAGAAATTCTCTAACGCTTCCAACAAGATAAACGTGATTATGAGCGTTTTTGAAAATGATGAGAAACTAGATGGAAAGGAAGTGTCTAAAAGGATAAAAAAACTCGGGTACGCTGTGGATGAAGGGAACCTTAAGATGTTCATCTACTATCACATGCAGTATCAGTACCTGATGAAGGAGAAGAGTCAGGGCGTTAACAAGTACTTCGCCGTATGAACTCTCCCTTTTTTTCTTTTTTATTTTTATGCATAGGTGATTTGTGATGGAGGAGATACGGATCGGGATTATGGGCGGGGGATATGAGTGCAAGACCCAGCTTATAAAAAATATCTTGAAGAATACTGAAGTTGATTTTAACGACGCAGGTGAGTGGATGGATCTGGGTGTGACTGTTTCAAATCAGAGACGGCTGCATCTCTACGCATCCCTTGAAAAACATGTGAAAAAGAGATATGCTGCGCCGCCGGGGGGACTTGATGCAGGAGTTTTTGTGGTGGACTCGAAGGTGGGTGTTTCAAAAAATGATCACACAGCGATATCCACTGTGAAACATGAGATGCCCTGTATAATACTTTTTGACGACAGGAAAACGGCTGAGTTCAACAGCTTTGGAAATAGTATTGTCTGCGGATCGCTTGTGCGCGCGGACTTTGCAGAGCGGCTCATCGATTTTCTAGGACGGATCAATTGTTGAGGTGAATTGTGTATGGATGAAGAGAAATGGCAGAATCGGTTTACAAACCTCTGGCTTGCAGGCGAACAGGGTGGAGAGTTTGTCCACTCGATAGAACCTATCACTAAGCCAAGTGTGAATATGGATGTGTCTGAAACTAGGGAGGTTTCAGTTGAAAAGACGCAGACTGAGGCTTCACTTAACAGGGAGGAGTGGCTTGAAAAATTCGCGGGTCTCTGGCTTACAGAGAAAAGGGCACGTCTCGCAAAGGGGTCTGAAAAAACCTCGTTAAACACTCCCGTGGTTCAAATCCCTGACCTGCGCTCTGAGCTTGACAGAGGAAAGCCTGTGCTTGGACAGAGCAGAAACACTCAGACAAATAAAAACATGGAGCCCCGTGACGCTGCGCCTGGGCCGGATGATCTCATTGTTTTTGACATCGATCCGGAGATTGCGATAAAACTCTTGACCGCTAAAAAAGGATTCAGCTCATGAACACAGACACACCACACTTAAGCAGGCAGGACTGGTACATCGTCGTCGACTTTGAAAACAGCGCGGCCAAAGGTGAAGAAGAACAACACTCTGAATAGTCGCTCTTTTTCACTCCATTTTTCCCCCTCTTTTTTTTTATTTTTCTTACATATAGATTTCAAGCTCCCTTATTTTATGCATTCGAAAAATATATGAATTCGAAGCTGAACTCCTACCTTAAGGCGAGGGAAATGGCAATGCTGAGGACTATTGAAACACTGCAAAAAAAGTTATTTATTACTGTTATTCTGTGGATGATAATTATAGCTCCGATTGCTGCTTCCGAATACACGGTTCCGCCTGAGATGCAGGACGAATGGGATAAGTTCACAGCAAAATATGGTACGAACTGGCGAATATTAAGTTGGAATAATTACTCGAATGTCCCTCTTACACCTTCCATCCTCTCTGGACACTATTCTATTGGCATGAACATCACGTCTAAAGAAGAAGCTGAACAGGTTGCTATTGAGTTCATAGATGATACAAAAGGCCTATTCAAGTTGATACCAAAAGACCTGA
>QIDD01000004.1 GCA_003230355.1 Methanobacteriota archaeon | reverse complement strand
ATGAAGACTCGGTTAAAGACATTTTGAAGGGTGATCTCACATTTGACGATCTTAAGACTCAGATCAAGTCGATTCGAAACATGGGCCCGCTTGGTAACATATTGAAGATGATCCCTGGTTTTTCTATGATGAACATGCCTAAGGAGCAGACGCAGATGACTGAGGAGAAGATGGATCGATATCTCTATATAATTGATTCTATGAATAAGCGGGAACGCCGTGAGCCCAAACTTCTCAACACATCAAGGATTAACCGTATCGCCCGTGGAAGCGGGACTGCGCGAGAGGATGTTAAAGAGCTTGTCAACTACCATAAGATGATGAAAAAAACGCTCAAAGGATTTAAGAAAGGCAGGTTTGCCAAGGGACCGCTCGCACAGATGATGCGAGGGATGAAATAATTATGACTCTGAATATTTCGCAGAAGCTTATTAGTGGACATCTCATCAATGGCAAGTTGAAACCTGGGAGTGAGATTTCTATTCGCATAGATCAGACGCTTACACAGGATGCAACTGGGACCATGGCCTATCTGCAGTTCGAGGCGATCGGAATACCGCGTGTAAAAACTGAAGTTTCTGTCAGCTACGTGGATCACAACCTCTTGCAGACCGATTTTCGAAACGCCGATGACCACCTGTATCTACAGAGTGTTGCGGCGAAGTACGGCCTATATTTTTCAAGGCCCGGAAATGGTGTGTCTCATCAGGTGCATCTGGAGCGCTTCGGAAAACCAGCGAAGACGCTTCTCGGCTCTGACAGCCACACGCCGACTGGCGGCGGGCTCGGCATGCTCGCCATTGGTGCTGGAGGACTTGATGTTGCAATGGCGATGGCTGGAAGGCCTTTTAATCTCAAGATGCCCCGGGTTGTGGGCGTGGAACTCACAGGGAAACTCAGTCCATGGGTTTCTGCAAAGGATATTGTACTTGAAGTTATCCGCCGTCTCACCGTGAAAGGCGGGGTTGGACGGATCCTTGAATACTATGGCCCAGGTGTAGAAACGCTTGATGTTCCCAGCCGGGCTGCTATCTGCAACATGGGCACAGAGGCAGGGGCTACTTCATCGGTTTTTCCCTCTGACAGAGTTACCCGCGAGTTTTTAAAAAGCCAGGGCCGGGAGTCAGATTGGATTGAGCTATCGGCAGACACTGGCGCAGGTTATGATGAGATAATTAAAATAGATCTTAGTTCTTTGGAGCCTTTGATCGCCCAACCCTCATCACCTGACCGGGTTGTAAAAGTTAGTGAGATCTCCGGCAGGCAGGTTTCACAGGTTATCCTGGGTAGCTGTGCTAATTCATCTCTGCGCGATTTGCTTGTGGCTGCACGTGTGCTTGAGGGCCGGACAATACATCCAGATGTGAGCTTTGAAATCAATCCAGGATCAAGGCAGGTGCTTGAAAACCTCGCGGCTGGATCTGGATATCTAAGCCTTGTGAAGGCGGGCGCGCGGATTCATCAGCCCGGATGTTTAGGCTGCATCGGCATGGGTCAGGCTCCGGCCACAGGCACTGTTTCTCTTCGCACATTTACCCGTAATTTTCCGGGCAGATCCGGGACAAATGATGACCGTGTATTTCTCTGCAGCCCTGAGGTTGCTGTAGCTGCGGCTATTACCGGCGCGATTACTGATCCCCGCGAGCTTGGGGAGTATCCAGATGTGAAACAGCCTGCTGAGCTTCTTTTAGATGATTCAATGATTATTTCACCTGTTGAAAACACCGGTGAGCTTGAGATTGTTCGGGGGCCGAATATTCAGCCGCTCCCGCAGATGGACCCTCTTCCAGTAGATGTTGAGGGAACAGTTCTACTTAAGGTTGGTGATAATATTTCAACCGACGATATCATGCCTGCAGGCGCAAAGATTCTGCCACTTCGAAGCAATGTGCCGGCGATAAGCGAGTTTGTCTTCAGCCGTATCAACCCTAGCTTTGCAGGGCGCGCGAAAAGTGCTGGCGGCGGCTTTGTTGTGGGCGGCGAGAATTATGGCCAGGGCTCGTCCCGTGAGCACGCGGCGCTTGCACCACGGTATCTCGGAGTTAAAGCGGTGATTGCAAAATCATACGCCCGGATCCATAAATCGAATCTCGTCAATTTCGGAATCCTGCCCCTTGAATTTAAACATAGCTCAGACTATGATGGCATCAAAATGGACGCCAGGGTAAAGATTATAAGTGTAAGAGACAAGATAAAAGATGGGCAGGTTACGTTAACTGCTGAAGTTGATGGACGGGAGATTTTGGTCAGGCTGGATGTTTCAGATCGGGAGCGCGAGATCCTGATTTCAGGGGGGCTTTTGAATTATGCGAAAGGGCTTTAACAAGATGAAGGGGAGGTGATAGATACGGTTGACGTGGGGATAAAAATTGGCGGTGCGGCTGGGCAGGGCATTCAAACAATCGGTGCTGTTCTTTCAAAGACATTTCAAAGAGGAGGGCTCTACGTCTTTGGTGTGCAGCACTATTATTCGAGGGTTAGAGGGGGACACAATTTTTTTTATGCCCGCATAAGTAACAAGCCTATTTATGCAATGCGTGAGCGGGTGAATCTATTGATCGCTTTGGACCATGCTTCAATTGATGAGCACCTTGGTGAACTTGAACGCGGTGTTGTGGTTGTGGATCGCGATTCTGTGAAGGTTGACTCAGAGAGTGAATCTCTCTTTCATGTTCCACTCAAAAGCATTGCTGACGATGTGGGTGGCAGCCAGCTATATGCGAACACTGTTGCAACAGGCGCAGTGCTTGGACTTCTCTGCTATCCCTTTGACATCCTCTCTGACGTGCTTTCACAGACATTCAAAAAGAAAGGAGATGCTGTGGTTGAAAAAAACATTGCATCGGCGAGAGCTGGGTATGACTATGCGCAGAAAAACTTTCCCGGCAGATGCCCTATCATGTTAGAGCCTGTTGAAAAACCAAATTCACGGATGTTGATTACCGGTAATGAAGCAGTAGGGCTCGGTGCACTTGCCGCTGGGCTTAAATTTCTCTCAGCCTATCCCATGACCCCATCCACAGGAGTTATGAACTATGTTGCATCAAAGGCTGACTCACTTGGCGTTGTTGTCGAGCAGGCTGAGGATGAGATATCAGCTATTACAATGGCTGTTGGCGCGTCTTTTGCAGGGGTCCGTTCAATGACAACAACCTCTGGCGGAGGGTTCTCACTCATGGTGGAAGCGCTTGGACTCGCAGGAATGACTGAAACACCAATTGTTATTTTTCTGTGCCAGCGCCCAGGTCCTGCAACCGGTCTTCCAACAATGACCGAGCAGGGTGATTTGGAGTTCGCGCTCCACGCTGCCCAGGGTGAGTTCCCGCGTTGTGTGCTCGCGCCGAAAACAGCTGACGATGCATTTTACATTACATCAAAGGCATTTAATATTGCTGATAAATATCAGATCCCGGTCTTCATTCTGAGCGATCAATATCTGGCCGACTCAGTCTTCACCTGCGAGCGCTTCGATTTAGATCAGATAAAGATTGAGAGGTATCTGATGAAGGACGCAGAGCTTGAGGGGGCAGATTACATGCGCTACAAATTTACGAAATCAGGCATTTCTCCTCGCGCACTTCCAGGGACGGCCGGGGTGCTTGTAGTTGCCGATAGTGACGAGCACGATGAAGCGGGTCATATCAATGAATCTGTTGAAAATCGTGTTGCCATGTCTGATAAACGGATGGGTAAGCTTAGCTTGCTGAGAAAAGAGATGTCCCTGCCTGCGGTCTACGGCCCTGCTCACGCCCCTCTCACGCTGATAGGATGGGGCTCCACATACGGCCCTCTCAAAGAAGCTGTTGATATTTTGAAAGCCGAAGGTGTTGATGTAAACCTCATTTCCTTTAACGAAATATATCCTCTTCCCATAAAGAAAATAAATAAAATCCTTGAGAGAGCAGAAAAAACTGTGTCTATTGAGAACAACGCAACAGGGCAGTTTGCAAGAGTGCTTAAAGCGGAGCTGGGGTTTACTGTTTCTCACAGCATCTTAAAGTATGATGGCAGGCCTTTTACTCCTGAATACATTGTGCGGGAGCTTTCGAAGATGGTGGTTGTTTAGACATGGTTTCAGTTGATGACTTCCGGGGCGGTGAGACTGCATGGTGTCCGGGATGCGGGAATTTCGGCGTGCTGATGGCTGTGAAAACCGCCCTTGTGAAACTAGGTAAAATGCCGCATGAGGTGCTCCTTGTCTCCGGCATCGGGCAGTCAGGTAAGCTTCCACATTATATGAAGTGCAACACTTTTAACAGCCTCCACGGCCGCACAATCCCGCCTGCAACGGGAGCGAAGGCTGCAAACCACGGGCTTACAGTGCTTGCTGTGGGCGGTGACGGCGACACATACGGCGAAGGAGGGAACCACTTTATCCACGGAATTCGGCGGAATCCAGATATTACGATGATCGTGCACAACAACCAGATATACGGCCTTACAAAGGGTCAGGCGTCTCCCACAAGCGATCTCGGCATGAAAACCAAGGTTCAGTCTCACGGCGTGTTTGAAACGCCCTTAAATCCCCTTGCACTCGCAATCTCACTGGACTGCGGCTTTGTGTCCAGGGGTTTTTCCGGCGATATCAACCACCTCAGCAGCCTCATAGCAAAGGCAATAAAACACAAAGGCTTTTCCCTAGTTGACATGCTCCAGCCCTGCGTAATCTTCAACAGGCTTAACACATTCAAATGGTACAAAGAGCGAGTCTACAAACTCTCAGATTCTGATTATTCCCCTGATGACCGGACTGCGGCCTTTGAAAAATCCCTTGAATGGGGCGACAAAATACCGCTCGGCGTCTTCTACGAAAGATCGGGCCCCAGCTTTGAAGACAATCTTCCCGCTCTTGCCGATGGAGCGCTTGCAAAGCAAATCAATCATCCTGATGCAGGTACGCTGAATAAGCTAATCGAGATGTTTATGTAAATACCCGCCCCCATCAATTAGACGCGGATTTTCTCAAGCATAGCGTATGAGTACTTGTTTCAAAGCCTAACTGAAGGAGGGTGTTTAAAACTCCACCTTGGGCACAGCGCGCTCGGCCTGCGGCGTTTCAAAGAGGTCTTTTTTACCGAAGTTAAAGAGTGCAGCTACAATGTTTGATGGAACAGTCTGGATCCGGATATTATACCGCGTGGTAATGTCGTTGTAGAACTGTCGTGCGTATGCGATCTTGTCCTCAGTTTTGGAAAGCTCATCCTGCAGTCCGATGAAGTTTTGGTTCGCCTTAAGCTCAGGATAGTTCTCGGCAACGGCGAAAAGCGATTTCAATGTTGATGAGAGAAAGTTTGATGCCTCAGCTTTTTCTGGAACGCCGCCTGCGCTCATCACAGCGGCACGTGCCTTTGTAACGTTTTCAAAAACTCCTTTCTCATGCTTGGCATAGCCTTTCACAGTTTCCACGAGATTGGGAATGAGGTCGTTACGCCTCTTTAGTTGAACCTCTATCTGCGCCCAGGCATTTTCAACACGGTTTCGAAGCCGAATCAAGGAATTATATACTCCAACTACTAGAATCGCAGCAACAAGAATCAATAGAATAACCAAAAACCCAAACATCACTTATGCCTCCACTTTAATCATGTGCTCATAGGATATAAAATATATCTTTGTCACCTTGCGCCTCCGCCTCCTCCGCCGAAGCCCCCGCCAACGCCGCCGACACCGCCCAGTCCACCGCCTGAGCTGGAAGGATTTGACGATGTGTAGGCCTGGTTGAATCCGGTGAAAAATATTGGATGATAGTAGAATGCGTAGAAGCTGCTCGTGTTCATCTGCTCCTTGGAAACGACGAGGCTCATGTTCTTTATCACCTTTTCAGCAACGCCAAGCGCCACGGCGTAGACCATATAATAATCCCATAGTTTGATTGACTCCGGCGGGTGCTCTTTTAGCGCTGAATAGTCTGTGAGATACCTGCGGAAATTACGCCACCGCTCGTGGTAGAGCCGTCCTTCAGGTGTGAAGCGTCCGGCTCCCTTTTCATTCAGCACTGAAAGGGCGAGCGAAACCAGACCGATAACAAGCAGCGACACACCGGGTACAAAAGCCTTTTTCACCTCTGGAAACTGGTTTGGCGGATAAATGTTCAAAACCAAAACAGCGCCGATAATCGAAAGGAGGAGTGTGCCGATTCCAAAGCCCATAAGCAGATAGTTGCCTGTGGATTCGAAGAGGCGTTCAACCCTGATCTGGCGTTCAACTGACTTGTTCCAGCGGTTGATGAACTTATAGAAGCGGTCGTCTCTGCCAAGCTCGCCTTTGAACTTTTGCCAGTAAAGCACACCCCCATCTGAATAAGCCGAGAGAAAGTTGAATACCTCTGTTTCAAAGTCTAAAAGCCCATCTCCAGATGCTTTCATCTTAAGCGTGACATCTTCCTCGGTTCGTGTGAAAAGACCCATATAGGATTTCTCGGTCTTTTTGTCTTCCAGCTCAATATAGCCCTGGTAGACGAGATCCATTATCGTTGCGATAAAGGCATTCATATCAGCTTTTCCAATACTTCCACGCATTATCGCGTTCACAGCAGCAGGCTTTGACTTGGAGGGCAACTCACGCTCGTAGAGCCCCTGATAGTCGATTTCAGGCTCACGGCCGTATTTGTGATAGATGTAGTAGGGAAGGGTAATCGCCACAGCGAAAAGAAGCCAAAACAGTTTGTAAAGGTTTGCAGCCTTTCCCTGCTTCTTCGCATAGTCTGATTCAACACGCAGAATCTCAGACAAACCCTCCTGATTTATGATTAGAGCCTTACTTGGATCAGGGCTACTCAGCCTTGGGAAAACCGCGCGGATCTCATACCAAGTGTAAGATGGAACAACCCCTGTTTCAACAGTGATAGTGTTTCCAGTGGTGCTGGTTGTTTTGGTGTACGAGTCTGGATGCAGCCAATATGTGATTTCACCTTCGCTGCCCCCAGGTAATTCCACTGTGACCGCAAGTTTTGAAAGCGATTTTTCCCACTCATCACCCCACAACTTGTATTGAAGCTCTGAAATGTCATCATAGACCTTCAGGCCCCGATAATAATCATATGACACAACAAAGGTTATCCTATCAGGGGTCGGGGATGGAAGCACTCCCACAAGCTCGTATCCGCCGCTGATCCGGTCCACACGGCTCTGGCATGACGCTGGCATGCAGCTTATCTCGATTCCAGCGATCGATCCGCCGGGGGGTGGATAAACACGCCGAAAAACCTCTCGATAGGTTCCTGTAAAAGTGTAGTCTATAGATTCTGTTACATGAACCGTGCCATCAGCTGCGACCGTAATCTCTGCCTTCGCCAAGTCCAGGCTGTAGTCCCGCGCGTAAACAGGCGACGCAAAAAGAAGCAAGAAGATTATAACGACGACCCAACGTTTTGAAACCTCCATAGATTCTTTTTAGCAGGGAAAAGGATAAAATGTTTTCCCCATCAAATCAAATAAAGCCGGATTCACACGCAGGAGAAATTGTCTTCGAGCATAGCTTGATGGTGTTTACACAGCATCCCGGATTCGATCTGTGCATATATCATCTCCTTCTGCGTGTGGGCGTTGTAGAGCCGGCACCCTGGGTTTTGGCAGAAGACCTCGCCGAATATGAGATAGAACGCTGCCTGCAGAGTGCAGCCTTTGACTACTTCAGTCATCCGAGTGTCATCGTAGCCGATGAACCCTTCTTTGAATCCCTCTTCCAGTTCCTGCATAAATTCAGGTTCTTCCGGGACTGGGAGCCCTGCATGCTGCGCACGGTGATAGGCCGCCTGCCGGATATAGTATTCCCGCGGCCGCGCCGGAGCCTCAACAATACCGGTCGTGGAAACAACGGCAACAGGGAAATCTGCAACGATTACCCTGCCGTGATACCGCGTACCTTCAAAGGTCGCAGGCAAGCGGGAGGTAAAGATTATGTGCAGCCCTGAACCCACATATCTGCGCAATAACCGTGCAAGATGAAAGCCTGAATAAATGTTTGAAAAATCCCTTTCCAAGACAATCGGATCAGTGAACTTAAGGATGCTTTTTTCCTGTGAAACATCGTTTTCAACAGGATTTACGTTTAAGCTGTCTTCCCTGTTTAAATCTCGGATTCGAAGCCCTGCAAGAGCCATGGAAACCTCATCCAAATCCACCTTGTTCGCCCTGTAGAAATCACCCCTAAAATACGACTTCAAACCTAGAGAATGCAGAAAACCCTGGATCTCATCTACATCTAACGTTCTGTGAGGCCTGTCAAAATATAGGTTTAAATTCCGCCCTGTCATTAACACTTCAACACCATATTTACATAAAAATCTGTGGTGAAGATTGAAATACCCCTGCTGTGTTTAGGGTGGTGATGGACATCGTGTTTTATCTTTCCGGTGAGCATGAAACCCTTCCAAGAATGGAGGTGCAATCCTTACTTGAGCATCATAAGATTGATTATGAGGTTTTGGAGGATCTAGCCCAGATACTTGTGTGCAGGGTTGATTCCTCAGATACTGAAACCTTCAGCCTCCTGGGCATGACCCATTCAATTCACGTTTTCCACGGTTCCTGCGCGCCAGATCTCAACAGCATATTAAATCTTGCAGACAGCTTAGATAGGATTTCAGGGAGCTTTCGGGTCAGGGTACAGCGAATAGGTGTGAGCAGCCCGAAGCTTAGCACGCTAATGCTTGAACGCGAGATCGGAGCAGTGTTAAAGGGTGACACTGTTGATTTGAAAAACCCTGATGTGCAGGTTCAGGGCTTTCTCACAGAGGATAGCTTTATCCTGACAGGGCTGATTCAAAATCTAAATCGATCTGAAATCCTCAGGCGAACCCCGCACCGCCGGCCCTATTTTCATCCTTCATCGCTGTCACCGATTCTCTCACGCGCCATCTCAAACATCTGCGGCGTAAAGTCTGGTAAAACTGTTCTCGACCCTTTCTGCGGAACAGGCGGGCTACTCATCGAAGCAGGCCTGCTCGGAGCCGAGCTGCATGGCAGCGACATCGAATCTGAGATGATTGGCGGATGCATGCAAAACCTCAGCCACTACGGACTCAAAGCCAGCCTTGAAACAACTGACGCAACAGAACTCAACGATTCCGAGAGATTCGACATTGTGATAACAGACCCCCCCTATGGCAGAGCCTCAACAACCATGGGCAGAGGGATAAACGTACTCTACCAAAAAGCTGCAGAGTCAATCTACAAAATCCTCAAACCCGGCGGCAGAGCCTGCATCCTCTCACCTCACACACTCCCGCTTGAAGAGATCGCAGAGAACACGGGATTCAACATACTAGAGTCAGAAACGATTAGAGTCCATAAAAGCCTCACACGAAAAATAGTTTTTCTAAGAAAATAATCAAGTTCTCACTTGAAAATCAATATATACGACCAATTGCGATATAATGGAAGTAGGTGATTATGATGATAAAATCCGGTCGTCTCTTCAAACTTGGAGCAGTCACAATATTAGTCGGGGCCATGGCAAAGCTCATCCTCCAAAGCGAAAAAGGTGAAGAAGTAAGATATTGGCTTGAATATCACGCAAACCGCCTCGGCATACTTGAAACCGAAAAACATGAGAATCTTTAAACCAACTCCACCTTTCCACCTTTTTCCGCCAGCCTTCACCCGTTCGGGTTCGACTGTCGCAAAAACGTGGTCGAAAAAGGGACCGACACCAATCGAACAAAAACATGTTCGATTGAATTTTTTTTTATCCGACATTTATTGGAGCAATTAGCTTGCTAATTGTGGGTTCTTTTTAGCGCAGGTTTTTCTTACATAAGAAAAAAGTGCGGGGGAAGGGATTCGAACCCTCGGACTCCTATGAGACTAGACTCTGAATCTAGCGCCTTTGACCGGACTTGGCTACCCCCGCTTGTGCATATGTTGTCTTGTTGACTTTAAATGTTGGTTTGGTTTAAAAGTTTGTGCCCTTCGTCTAGGGGGGTAAAGATTTAAAAGTAGGGTCTTAGTTATATGCCTGAAACCAGTTGGGGTCATAGGGTAGCCTGGTCCATCCTCGTGGCTTTGGGAGCCATGGACTCCGGTTCAAATCCGGGTGACCCCATTGCACCTTTCTTTCTGTGTAGAAAGAAATCTGCGCCAAAGAAAGACCAGAATTTTGCTGACACAAAATTCTCCAAAGAGAACAGAAAAAACATTTTGTAACCTGATTTAAATCCGGGTGACCCCATTCCAGCTTTTCTTTATGTAAAGAAAAATCCTATTCGTAACACGAATATTAAATGCCCTGGCGTTTAAGTGCAAAAGAAACCCACATTTCCGTGAAAAGCGAAAATGCTCCAAAGATTGTTTTATAATTTAAGCAATTGCTTTTAAGGAACCCCGAAACCCGATTTTTGCATTGATGCAAAATTCTCCAAAGGAATGAAAGAACGCTTTTGATCAGTCCTATTGTTTCGCTGTGTGGTTGGTTGGAAGCTTTTTTGTATTTAGTGCATCATTGTCCATTTGATGAGTGGTGATGGTCTTATGGGTTTCAGCCGTTTTTTGGTGGCGGTTTTTCTGGTTTCGCTTTCAGTTTTAAGCTTTGAAGTTGCGCTTTCATTTGAGTTTGCCTTTATGTTCTGGTTTTATCTCAGTTTTATTGTGATTGCCGTTGCCATGTTTGGGATTGGTGTTGGAAGCGTTTTTGGTTTTTTTCTCTTGAAAAATGGGAGGCACCCTTATAATGTTCTTATGCACATTTCTGCTCTGGGACTTGGCGGAAGCATGCTTTTAACCCTTGTGACGGCGAGGTTTGTGAGCACTAATCTTTCAGGTTTTGAAATCACTCTGGGAGGATTGACACTTCCAGTGGGTGCGGTGATTCTTATCATGGGATCAGCCGTTGTACCCTTTATTTTTGCAGGGATTTTTCTCAGCCTGGCCCTTAATTATCCATCGCCTGCGAGGCGGCGTATATCCTTCATTTATATGGCGGATCTTGTGGGAGCTGGAATCGGCGCGTTTTTGATAACCGGGCTTCTCCCGTTTACAGGTGTGGAGGAGGTTATAGCCTTCAGCGCAATTATTGCTGTATCTGTTTCAACGCTTTTCATTAAAAGACATCGAATATTGAGTTTTACCGTGGCTGCTGTGCTTATTGTGGGCTCGGTTTTCGTGCTCTTTAATGGGTCGTTTTTTCGCCCTCTTCCCCTGGGTGGCAAGTTCCTGTCCACGGCAACGGATAGCGGCGCAGTTGTCATAGACACAGTGTGGACTTCGGTTTCAAGGCTTGATCTGCTGGAGTATCCTGAGGGTGGGGGCAGACGGTTTGTTGAAAACGGTGAGTATCCTATCACCGTTTCACGGGGCGCCGCGAGCTCGGTTCAAAGGACTGATCCCAGGTGGAGCATGTTTTACAGAAAACCAAGGTCTATGCTTGCCATTGGTTCCGGCGGAGGTGTTGAAGTGGCCATGGCCCTTTCAGAGGGTGTGGGGCGTGTTCAGGCGGTTGAAATCAATCCAGCGATTGTTGACTATATGGAGGGTGATCTGGCAGAGTATTCACAGGGACTCTATCTCGATCCCAGGGTTCAGACGCAAATCGAGGATGGGCGGACATTTTTGCATCGAACAAGTGATAAATATGATCTCATTGAAAACGGTGTGCTTGGCAGCGCAGGGCTTGTTGTGCCTTCAACTGCAATGCTTACAACTAAGGATATGAATGTTTACACGGTTGAAGCGAATCAAGAGTATATCCGCCATCTCACGCCCGATGGTGTTGCCGTTACGATCATCTACGGGCTGCTCGATGATTTCAACGTTGTCGATCGGGAGCAAGGTGTCACCGCTATTTCGCTTAAACAGTATTCTACGGTTAGAGAGGCGCTTCTTCGTGAGGGGCTCGATTGGGAGCGGCACTTCGCGATTTTTGCCTTTGAACAGGATGCCGAGAATTTTGGGAAAACCCGGGCCCAGGCTGAGTATACATTTATCTTTCGAAACGCGCTCAGCCAAGCCGAAGTTGAGCAGCTTATTTCAGAGACACAGAGGCAGGGTCTAAAGGTTTTATACGCGCCCTATAACCGGGGTAGTGTTGATTTTGAAAAACTTATCTTGGGGCTGGATGAAAATCGTGATGTTTCGCCTGCAACAGATGACCGGCCTTTTTTCTATTTCACAGACCGCGGATTGGGAAATATGCTTATTGCAGCAATCGGTTTTGTCCTGTTTATCACCCTTGTGTTTATTATTGCGCCCATCGCGGTTAGTGAGCGGCTGGACTTTGACATTTCAAAGGGGTTTTCACTCCTCTTTTTTCTCGCAATTGGCGTGGGCTATATACTTGTTGAGACCACGCTTATTTATCGGTTGGTCTTGTTTTTAGGCCGGCCGTCATATGCCTTTCAAATCGTGATTTTTTCCATGCTAACATTCAGCGGGCTGGGGAGCATGGCAACGGGTGCGCTTCTGCGGCGTGGTGAAGACCTTTCAAAGGCTATGGAAAAAATGTTACTTGCAATATCACTAATCGTGATTTTGTATTCATTCACATTCCAAAGCTTTGTGCTGAAATATATCCGCCTCGAACTACCGTCTAAAATCGCACTCACATTCTTAGCGCTCGCCCCTCCTGCATTCATCATGGGCATGCCCTTTCCACTCGGCCTCAGACTAATAAGCGAAAAAGACCCTCACAAGACGATCTGGATGTACGGCGTCAACTCATCGGGAGCAGTCATAGCATCCATCCTCGGAATGTACATGGCACTTTTATACGGCTTCTCAAAAACGCTGCTACTTGGAGGGGTGATGTATGCTTTTGCGTTTATCAGCCTAAGCCTCTATCAGAGGGGACTGAAATGAAAAAAACAACGGCCCTAATCATGGTCTTACTGGCATTAGCACTTTATTACAAAGGATACACCGTTGGAACAATGCTTGCAACAACAGGTCACGCAAAGCTTCAGGGCTTAAACATTGAAGAAGTCGGAGACACGCCCGCAGAGCTCTGGATCGAAGTACATGACGTATCACCCGGATACGGCTTAGAGATGCTCGGTGAAATCACAAACATAATCGACAAGCATAAACCTGTTGTTGATAAAACCGTGCTTTTTGTAATCCCAAACCATAATGGCAATACCCCGCTCAGCAAATATCCAGAGTTTGCTGCTGAACTAAAAAGGCTTAGCCATGAGGGTTATGTGCTTGGCATGCACGGCTACACACACAGGGTTGGCTGGATAAACCCTGAGTTCAAAACAAACCAGACTACTACCAGGGCACTTGTGGACGCGTCAAAGACTGAGTTCAAGCTCGCAGGGCTGAACACTCCAAGCTATTTCTCCCCACCTGGCTGGCGCACGTCAAAAGATGCGTCTCAACTCCTAAGATCTGAGTTTAAATATATTTTCTACGCTTTTTTCATCGACACGGAAAATAGCACACTACCCTATCCACTGCACGAATACACCTGGTCAGGTCTTGACATGGGGGGCCTTGAAAACGCGAAGAAAAGCTACAAAAATACCGTGGGCATCTACAGGCTGACACTGCATTTAAACGCTGTAAACACAGAGGAAAATCTGGAGCTGCTCGATAAATTTCTAAAATTTGTGGAAGAGGAGAAGCGATTGCCGTGAATATTCAAAGGAGCTTTCGAAAAAGGTTTTTTGCAAGCATCAGGCCGAACCGAGGGCTGCTGTAATTATATCTTCTCCAGCGCTCACTGTATTCATAAAATATTTCATCTCCGGTCTGGTTGTACAAATCATTCATAATCTGCACGTGAAGATTGTGATATATGAGATCACTTGGATAACCTTCAAGATCATAATACGTCCAGCTGCCAGAGTCGAAATCAGGCAGACTGTGTTTCAACTCATCAAGCCCGCGAAGATAAAGCACAAGCGCCTCAGAATCACCAGTCAAGTTGTAATACTCATATAGTCCGTCAAGGGCAAACCAAAACCCGTTTAAAACCCCCGGAGGATTCTCACAGCCATACTCAGCATACCAATAGCCGCCTGTATCTGGATCCAGATAAAGCACCCCGCCATCTTCGATTTCAACACTAAAGGATTTTACAATTCGCCGAGCAGTCGTCAAGTAGGATTCATTGCCTGACAATTCATATGCATGAAGGTAACTCTTTAGCGCAAGCCCCTGCGCCATGGCAGAGGTCCAACCAGCTTTGCAACCATAAAATGGGTAGTCAAATCCAGCGGGAAAAACAACAAAACCCTCCTTTTCAACCTTATTGGTCTCAAGCCAACCGAGATTAGCGTAAAAACGCTGAAGATACTCATCGTCACCTGTTTCAAGAAAATATCTGTAGCTTTTATCGGCCCTGTCTGCGATTGCCACAGCATAACGCTGCTCGCCAATATAACGGCCCATGAGCCAGCCATAGTCAACAACGGGAACACCCAGACTATCGGTGCGCACATCATAAGGTGCTGAGTCAATGTAGGATGTGACAGCATATAGGCTGACAGAAATTACTAGGACAAAAATGATAATAGTCTTTCGCATAACACCGAACAATTCTGAGTTGCTATTCATATAGTTTTAAGAAAAAATAAGATGACAAACGCTGGGGAAAAGATTCCACCCTTTTTCCGCCGTTTGTCGCTAACCGCTAAACTGCTGCAAAAGCGCGGCCGGAAAAAGTATTGACACAATCGAACACCGGGTTCGATTGAAATCATATTATTCAACTCTCGTTGGAGCATTTTCGTCTTTTACGGAAATGCGGGTT
>QIDD01000003.1 GCA_003230355.1 Methanobacteriota archaeon | reverse complement strand
CAAGGCTTGAAAAAGAATTGCACTTGAAAAAGGAAACGCTCACAACGCTTTTAGATATCCTAGACGAAGAAAACCTCGACGAGCTTCCAGAGGATGCGAAAGAGAAAGTCAAGGGAAAGGTAGGAGAGAGGCTTAATGCCGTTAAGCTGATACTGGAAAACCCAGAGTGGATAAAGAGAAAGGCCGAAGACATTGCAGAGCATTTCAAAGAGAATGTGGACGGAAAATTCAAAGCCTTGGTCGTAGCTGCCAGCCGAAAGGCCTGCGCCCTCTACAAAGAGGAGTTGGACCTGCATCTGCCTAAAGAATACTCTGAAATCGTTATGACCATTGAACGAGGGGACAAAGGACCTATTCAGAGTTATGTGCGAGAGGCGAGGGCGCGGTACGGCGGGAGAGAGATCACAGACATACGAAAAGACGTGATTGAAAAGTTCAAAGAAGAAGAATACCCAAAGATCCTGATAGTAACAGATATGCTCCTCACCGGCTTTGACGCCCCCATACTTCAAACCATGTATCTTGACAAGCCACTTAGAGAACATCGCCTCCTGCAAGCGATAGCTAGAACGAACAGGCCTTATAAGGACTTTAAAGAGGCTGGGCTCATAATAGATTACATCGGCCAGCTCAAGGAATTCAAAAGAGCCTTTGAAATGTACCAAGAAAAAGAGATTCAGGGAGCCCTATTCAATCGAGATGAAATTAGAGTTGAATTCATCGAGAAGTTAAATGAGCTCTTAGGGTTGTTTAAAGACCTCCCAAAAGACCAATACGATAGGGGAGTCCTGATAAAAGCGGTAGAGACTCTAACAACCGATGAAGAAAAAGGGAAAAAATTCCAGGAAGACTACAGGGCCCTTCGCAAGCTCTTCGAGCTTTTAAGCTCAGACATAATCAAGGCAGACCCCAGGATTTTCTCAGACTACAAATGGATATCAGCGATTTACGTATATTACATGAAGACAGTCCTTCGTAGGGAGCCAAGCTACGAAAGATATGTTCAGAAGTATTTTGACAAGACAGTTAAATACGTGCACAGGACGACGGAGCTTGAAAAACTGGAAAAAGAGCTCACCATAATAAAATTCGACGAGAATTATCTAAAACAACTTGAAGCCGAAATAGATAGCAAAGAAGAAAAGGCTGCCAACATTGTTTTCGCTTTAAACAGGCTCGTGCTCGTAGAGAAACACAAAAATCCCGTTTACATTTCACTTGTCGATAAAGTGGAGGGAATCCTAGAGCTTTGGAGAGAGAAAACAAAGGACTTTGAAAAAATTTACTCCGAGGGTGTTGCAGCACTTGATGAAATCCAAAAACTAACAAGAAGGCAAAAGGAACTCGCCTTCAATAATCTGGAATATTCTCAATTGTTAACTCTTGAAAAAAGATTTGGAAAGGATGGAGAGTTGATAAAGGACGTCAAAGAACTCTCAGAAAATCTAAGGAAACAAATGTTTCCGGGCTGGGTTATGCAGTCCACAGCAAGAAAAAAAGTCGAAAGAGAAGTCAGACGTTTTGTCAGACGCTATGTCAAGAGATATGACCTGACTCTCCAAGATATTGATGAACTTTACAAACAACTTATTGAAAGCGTGAAAAACTATGGAACAGCAAGTTAGGATAAAGGACCAACAAATTAGATATGATGTGTCTTATAGGGATATCAAGTATCCAAGGCTGGAGTTCAAAACAGGGGATTTGCTTCTTGTACTACCAAAAAACTTCGAGAACCATAAGGGCCTACTAGAGAAACATAAAACGTGGATTTACAAAAGGGAGTCGGTGATAAAAACTGCACTAAAAGAGTCAGAAAAGAAAAAACTCGAGGAAAGAACTGACAAAGAATTTAGAGACTTAGTTCACTCTTACGTTGAAAACGTCGAAGAGACATCTAATCTACAGATTAATAAAATATTTTTTAGACGGATGAAATCCAAATGGGGAAGCTTAAGTCACAAGAAAAATCTAACCCTTAACACCTTCTTAAGGTATCTTCCAAAAACATTGCTCGAATACGTAATCTACCATGAAATGGCTCACTCAGTAGAGAAAAAACACAATGAACGATATTGGAAAACCGTCTCCAAGATATTCCCGGAGCACCGAAGGATTGAAAAAGACCTATTAGTTTACTGGTTTTTAGTTCAGAAACAATTCACTTAATAATTTCCCCAAGCAAATTTTCTTCTCTTCTTTTTCCAACGCGTTTCTCTAATTCGTCACATTTCCGAAAAGTTATAGCGATTGATTGAATTATATTTTTTAGGGGGGGTGTAGGTTTGAAAAACAAAAATCCTCGTATCGTTAATATTGTTGCCACTGGGAGTTTTGGCAGGCCTTTAGACATTGCGAGTCTTTATACTAAGCTTGATGTGGCAGAGCGTGTGTACGAGCCTGAAACCTATCCAGCCTTACTTGTTAAGGTGAACGTGGAGGGAAAAAAGAAACATGTAACGCTTTATCGAAACGGAAAATACATCATTGCAGGCGTTAAATCAGAGGAAGAACTCCAGGCCACGTTCAACGAGATCAAGAAGAAGCTGCAAGAAGCAGGAGCGCTTTGAATTGCTTGCAAAAAGCTTCGACACCATGTGATACATATTTAAATGTTGAAGAAGTAAGAAAAAAGCATAGGTGAAGTTAACATGACAAAGCTCAAATTCACAGTGCTAGTTGAACAAGACGAAGACGGCGCTTACATCGGCACAGTCCCAGATATAAAGGGATGCCACAGCTATGGCGAAACCCTCGACGAGCTTATGACAAACATAAAAAGAAGCCATCGTCGCAAACCTACAGGCATTAAAAATAGATGCTAACAATTTGCACAAAGCTCATTTTTCCGGAGTCCAGCAGGTAGAAGTCGAAGTATAAGTCTTGAAACTCCCTCTCGTCACAGGGGAGAGAATGTGCAAGATCGTCTCCAAACTCGGATTTGAAATGGCCCCATCAAACAGGAAGCCACACCGTCTGGAAACACAAAGATGGAAGAACCACAACAATTCAATCCATCCCGGAAAAAAACTTCCAAGAGGTCTTATCAGAAAGATACTAAACGACATTGACCTGCCAACTGAAAAATACATTAAGATGAGATAAAAGGTGATGGAAGGGAAATTACAGGTCTACTCCAATCCCTAGAAAATCTTTTTTGCCCGCTTTGATGTCTCGCGCGATTTCTGCTGCGCCCATTGCCGCAGAATACGGGTCGAGCCGGTTTACGGGTGCGATGTGATTCAGCTTTTTTTCCAGCTTTGGGTAAATATTTTTGTGAAGTCCAGTGGAGCCAGCGATACAGATTGTCTGCGCTTCGACAAGTGCTGTGAGTCCTGTTATCTCCATCACCGCAGCCATAAGGAGCGCGTCTCGTGCAAGCCGCTGCTCACTCGATTTTCCATTCAAAATGTCTGTCGAGTTTAGCCCTGATTTTTGAGAGACACCAGCCGAGTAAAACGCTTTATTTGCCGAAACCTTGCCGCTGTCAACTCTTCGAATCGCACTGAGATCAAGCGGACCATGTAACACGCCCGCCGCGCCGAGACATGCATCAACAGCGCCGAAAAATTTTCCATCTCTAATTCCGATTGAAACCGTGTTGGAGCTGATGTCAGCAACTATCATCGACTCCTCGTTAACCCTGTTGAATGCGTGGTATGCAAGGGCTGTTTTTTCAGACGCCGCCATATGAGAATAGAGCATTTTAAACCGGCTGTCAATGCATTCGATCCCACGGTGCAGCCCAGGGATTAAAACCGCCTTTATTTTCGAACCTGCTATCTCGTCAAACAGCCGTGTCCCCGCCCCGACATGTTCACCTGTAACCGCTTCAAGCTGACCACGGTTTTTCACATGTTTAAGATTTGTTATCTTTGTGATTGCATCGGCCATGGAATATGTGAGCCCGATAAGCTCGACATCAAGTAAGCCCTCCTGCCCCAAAACATCCAAAACCGAGTCGACGGCTGTTGTCTCCCGCTCAATCTCAAAAAAACCTGTGTCCACTCCATCGAGGAGGCAGAAGCGTATCCCCCTTGTTCCATGGTCAACTCCAAGGGTTCGCACCATGCTACTTCGTCAGTGTAATCTCAATTATGGAGACGTTTGTTTTTGTTCCCTCCTTTGTGGTCATCTCCTCAGTCCCGATCGTGATATCTGAGACCTTTACCTCTGGCATAAAGCGGTTGCGCGTAATCTCGGCGATGTCAACGGCTTTACTTATCGACCGGCCGCGCGACATTATCTGCACGCTCCCTTCCCCTTTGTTAAAGAGTGTAACAACAGCAAGTACATAGCTCATAACGTTTTTCTTACCCACGTATACGGCGTTGTTCTTTGTCATCAACGAGCCCCCTTGAAGTGGCGTTTACTGCGAATCAATAGATACTCGGCAAACTACTTCTTATAATTTTTCACGCGCAAACAGCTCTGCGTTGAGGATTGATGCGCCTGCTGCTCCGCGGATGGTGTTGTGGCCGAGAACCGAGTATTTAATGTCGAATATGCTGTCTTTTCGAACACGTCCAACAGATATCGCCATACCTGCGCCTGCCATTCTGTCGAATCTGGGCTGGGGTCTGTCAGATTCGCTTCGCAGGACAATTGGTGGTTTTGGCGCAGTCGGGAGGCCAAGCTTTTGTGGCAGGCCCCCGAATGATTTAAAGGCGTCTTCAACCTCGTCAACACTTGGTTTTTCAGATAGGTCAATAAACACGGATTCAAGGTGTCCGTCTGATGTGAAAACCCGGTTGCATGACGCTGATATTTTAAACTCCGCATCTTTTATCGCGCCGTCATCGAATGAGCCGAGTATCTTGTGGCTTTCAGATTCCACCTTCTCTTCTTCACCGCCTATATAGGGGATGACGTTGTCGATTATTGACATGGCTGAAACACCACTATAGCCCGCGCCTGAGAGAGCCTGCATAGATGTGACAAAGAGCCTGTCAATTCCAAAGCTGTCGTAAAGCGGCTTTAGAGACAGTGTGAGCACGATTGACGTGCAGTTCGGGTTTGTAATTATCGCGCCGTCCCAGCCCCGATTTCGCCGCTGAACCTCAAGCAGTCCCAGGTGCTCAGGGTTGATCTCAGGAATAAGAAGCGGTACATCAGCTTCGTCGCGATAGGCGGACGCGTTGGATGCAACTGTAAACCCTGCCCGCGCAAAAGCAGGTTCAACGTCCATTGCAACATCGGATGGAAGCGCTGAAAAAACAATATCCGCATCGATAACCTTGGGATCGATTTCAGAAACAACACGGTCCTGCATGGACTCAGGCATCCCGGATTCAAGATACCAGCTGGCAGCATCACCGTATCTTTTGCCTGCTGAACGCTCGGAGGCTGCTATATCTGTAAGCTCGAAAAAAGGGTGCCCCTCTAGAAGGCTTATAAATCTCTGTCCAACCATCCCAGTTGCGCCAAGAACTGCCACCTTTATCTTTTTCATCTATTTCTGTTACTCCCTGATGTTGAACCCTGTTTTATCGATTGAAAACGCAGTCCACCGTGTGTCAGCAACTAGATCCTTTAAATGATGCGCCCGAATCTGGCGATCAAGCCTCTCACCCTCATAGAAGCGCATCTCAAGTTTTCCGTCCATAAGATAGCTGAGCGTGTTCACCGTGGAAGGGCTGTGCACACCCTCCTGAAGTGTTGACAAAATAAAGCTTCCCTCCTCCTTTATCCGGCTCGTCAGAAGCTGGGCGAATTTTATTACTTCTCGATCTTCGTTGTGCAGGAAAAAGGGCGACAGCGAGTGTATAATAAGGCGTATGCGCCCGTTGAAAAGTCCCATGATACGCTCCACCTTTACAATTATCTCATTAAGGTTTTCAGGGCTGGAAATACGTATGCTGTTCTTCGTTGAATCGCTCTGAGCGCCGCCCTGGCGAAGACTCCATGAATAGCAGTCCAAATAGTAGAGGCTGTCTTCAAAACCGCTTAGATCAACACCCATTTCCAGGCCCCTGGCAACAATTTCTTCAGGCGAGTTTTCAGTTGTGAGAAAGACCACCTTCTCCCCCTGATTTAGATAGTGCTTTGCCAGATCGATAGCAAAATACTGTTTGCCCACTCCCGGAGGCCCTACAAGAAGCACGCTGAATTTTTCAGGAAAGGTTTCTTTCATCCACTTCCTCTCTTGTTTTCCAGAACCCACTTGATCGTGTTAAGCATCTTTTCATTTGAGATGGGTTTTCCCAGGTGGCCGTCAGCGTTTGAATATTGAAAGCTGCGTTCCACAGAGTCGTCGCTCACTCGGACTGTGAGCATAATGATCGGGATATCTTTGGTGTGCTCCTGGTTTTTCAGGGTCCGTGCAACCTCCCAGCCGTCGAGCCCGGGCATCATAATATCGAGGATGATGAGATCAGGCTTAACATCGACAACTGTATCCAGGCAGTCCTTTCCGCTGTAGGTAACCGCCACTTCATACCCTTCTTTTTCAAGAATCTTTCTCACAATATAGAGCACGTCCGGCTCATCGTCAACAATCATTATCTTCGTCATTTGTTCCCTCCAGTTTTAGGGGCGTTTTTCAAAAGCCACGAAACAGTGCTCATCATCTTCTTTCTTATAATGGGCTTGGGAATATGGGCGTCGCAGTGGGCGAATTGAAAGCTTCTCTCCATGTCCTCCACTGTTGATTTGACTGTGAGCATGGCGATTGGAACAGAACTGAAACTGGGGTTTTGCTTTATCTGTTTTGACGTCTCCCAGCCGCTGATACCCGGCATCATCACATCCAACAGAATCAGGTCTGGATCGGTCTTCTCAAGCATTTCAAGCGCCTCTTCACCGCTGTTTGCGCCAATCACCTCATAGCCCTCATTTGAGAGCATTTTCGAGACTAGATACAAAATATCTGCTTCGTCATCCACAACCATTATCTTTGCCATTTTTCCTTTTCTCCAAGTGGAAGGGTTACAATATACTTCTTCTTAAGTCTAAGCGGGAGGGTGAAGATAAAGGTTGTGCCCTTGCCCACCTCAGATTCAACCCATATCTTTCCGCCATGGGCCTCAACTATCCCTTTGGTGATTGCAAGCCCCAGGCCGGTTCCGCCGTATTTACGAGAGGTCGTGCCGTCAACCTGGAAAAACCGTTCAAAGACTCTCGGCATCTGTTCTCTGGGAATCCCCACCCCAGTATCAGAAACAGAAACCGTCACCTTATCCTCTCCAGGCTTGTAAGATACCTTAAGCGAAATGCTTCCTCTTTCTTTATTAAACTTTATGGCATTGCCAAGGAGGTTGGTGAAGACCTGGAGGAGCCGGGACTTGCTTGCGTCCACTGATGGGAGTTCTTTTGGAACATCGGTTGTCACTGTTATGTTGTTCATCTCTGCCATGTGGGATATTCCTGAAACCGATTCCATAATCGTCTCTTTCAGATTCACCTTCTCAATCTCATCGTCCGGGATTTCCCGCTCTTTTTTCGAAAAATACAGGAGGTCGCCTACAAGTGTGTCAAGCCGATTCAGGTTGTTCTTGCTCATCTTAATCAGTTTCTGCTGCTCCTCTGACACCTTTTCATCAGCCATAAGTTCAAGCGCTGATTTCACAATCGTAATAGGTGTGCGAAGCTCGTGGCTCACGTTGGAGAGGAGCTGATCCTTCATTCGGTCCACACCCTTTAGCCGCTCAACTGAATCGCGAAGAAACTTGTTTGCCGCCTCCACATCATCCATCATGTTGATAAGCGCGGTGCGCGCTTCTGTGAGCTCACCCACTTTTTCGGAAAGCTCCTTTGTACGCTCTTCAACCATTTTCTCAAGTGACTTCGAGTATTCCTCTAACTGGTCCTTTGCCCCTTTGAGCTCAAGGGTTTTTTCATTTATCTTGGCCCGAAGCTCGCCTGTTATGCCCACGAGGATGTTTACAGAGATTATGCCCCGCCGAATCATTGCAGTGGCTGCCACAAAGACCAGGACCGCCGCTATCTCAAAGAAGATATACATTATTTCGTTTGCAAAGAATTCCTCTGCGATAAAGGCTGTATTTAGAAGTAGAATCGCTAAAAGAATCAGAATCCAGACAGGATACATCTTGTGATATGTTTCGATTGTGAGGGTGCGTTTTAGATAGATTCCGAGCTGAACAAATTCAAGGAGAAAAAACACCGTCAGAGCGGGAAGGGTGAAATAAAAAAGGTCGTAAAGAATCATTCCCCGCCCCCTAAAAGGATGCGTACAATATGGATGTTAAGCAGGCCAAAGGCGATAACTGTTGTGAGCAGCCCAACCTTTGCAATCTCAAATTCCACATGATAATCAGCGCGAAAACCGCTGCCTCCTATTTGCCACATAAACTCGAATGCAACGATTATGATAAAAAAGGACAGTCCAATAAAACCAATATAAAAGAGAGATTTAAACTTGGGCCAGCTATTCTTAAACCTGCTAAATGCGGTTTCAGAAAGGATCATGTCCTTCTTAGTTATAGCAGTGAACAGCAGATAGACTACTACCGCCGTTGAAACCAGTAGCTCAAACTTTAGAAAAGGGGCAATATAAGGGACATGGACCATACTACATTTCCTACATTTTAATTTTGCCTATCCAACTCTGATGCACTGAATATATAAAAATATGGTCCCGAACGCCTCTAAGATAGAAAGGTTTATTAAACTATCAGAAGGTAAAATTTAAACATGGTTTACACCGGACCGAGACGTGTTAAGACCTTTGTTTCCGGCCTTGACGAGCAGATTGAAAGCGGCATTCCAGTAGGCACTGTAAATATTGTGAGCGGAACACCTGGGAGCATGAAATCCAGCTTTGCCTATAACCTGCTCTATCACAACGCCCATAAGATCGGGCTGAAGGGACTTTACATCTCGATGGAGCAGGATGTTGAAAGTCTTAAGGCGCAGATGAATCGTCTTGGAATGGCGGAAAAAACGAACAAGCTCATCGTGGAAGACTATGAGTCTCTTGAAAAAAAGCTGTCCACAACAGCGTTTCAGAAGATAAAGTTCGAGCAGGACTGGATAAGCAGGATACGGATGTATCTTGAGGCCTTTGATAGTGATGCAGTGGACCTGCTTGTAATCGATTCATTGGACGCGCTCTACGCGCTTACTGATGTGGAGAATCCGCGTAAAGAATTGTTCCATTTTTTCAAGACATTGCGTGATACTGAGACAACTTGTTTTCTCATATCTGAGATGACCCAGAATTCGGATAAATTCAGCAATTACGGTGTGGAAGAATTTCTCTGCGACGGCATAATCCACCTTGACTTCAAACGTACAGGCACAATACTTGCGCGCCTTGAACGTTTCATCGGCATTGTTAAGCTTAGAAACACGAATTTTTCAACCCAGTATTTCCCGCTTCAACACGAGGAAGGGCGCTTCAAAATCCTGACCGGCGATGACCTCGAATTATAGTTTCTTTTCCATGTAGGGTCCCAGGAGTTTAAAGCCCAATGCCCGGTAGTATTCTCTTGTTCCTACGGCGCTTGTAACAAGTAGCAGGTTTTTTCCGTTCTCCCTAGAAATCTCCTTCGCCTTTTCAATTAGCGCCCGTCCAATTCCTTTGTGCTGCCCCTCACCGCTACTCTGCTCTCCAATCTTAAGTGCGCGGCCCAAAACCTTCAGCTCCCGGACCACCGCGGTTTCACCGTCTATTTCAATTCTGTGGGCGTGTTTCGATGGGAATCTGAGACGCAGATAACCGCAGATAACATCGTTTCCCAAATCTTCAGCCGATATAAAATATTCGCTTCCCTTCGAAGCATTATAGCGCTCTGTCAAAATCTCAATGTTTGAAACTTTGACCCCCTTCTTATAATTCTGATGCCCGGCCTCTCTGCACCGGATGCATCTGCATCGAACTCCCTCTTCATCCATCCGCCGCGTCACCAGCTCGCCGAGATTGCCTTTTTTCAATCCTGCAGCAACAAGCCCGGCCGGAATATCCCGCTGAATCCTCATTGTCCTAACCCATTTTGGAAGACCCTTTTTAATCTCGCAGATGAGATCAACGCACTCCTCATCTGTTAAAGGAATAAAATCGCCTTTCTCCCACATGCCGTAAAGCTTAGTTCTTTCAAGAACTAGTGTGGGATATATCTTGAGCATGTCAGGCCGAAAATCGGGCGATGAAAAAAGGGTTTCAAATATCTGCAGGTCCTGCCTTGGTGTGGAAAAAAGACCTGGCATCATGTGATAGCCAAGCTTCAGCCCGGCGTCTTTGACAATCCGGGTCGCGTCGATTACATGCTGAACAGTGTGGCCCCGATCCATCATAGCGTAAACATCGTCGCGCAGGGTCTGAACACCCATCTCAAGCCTTGTCCCGCCAAGCCCCAGCATCCAGTCCACCTGCTCTTCTCCCGCATAATCAGGCCGTGTCTCGAAGGTGACGCCCACGTTTCGAACCCTTGCTTTTTCATTCACGCTGTGAGCGGATTCAATATCAGGGGATTCAAGCTTATCCTCTCTGCCAAAGCTGTTCATAGCATCGAAGCATCGCCTGACAAACCACTCCTGATACCCTCTGTCCCGCGCTGGAAATGTTCCGCCCATCACGATAAGCTCGGCCTTGTCAACATTGTGCCCGATGGTCTCAAGCTGGCTGAGCCTATCAGACACCTGCACAAAGGGATCAAAATCAGAGCGTCTGCCCCTAAGCGCGGCTGGCTCAAAACCGGTGTAGCTCTGAGGCGAACCCTCGCCTGTGGGGCAGTAGGCGCACCTTCCGTGCGGGCACGGAGCAGGACTTGTCATCACAGCAACAACAGCTACACCTGAGATGGTGCGAACAGGCTTTTTCAATAGAACCGGCAGAAGACGCCTGCGCATATCACCCTCCAGCGCTCCGAGGATATCTGCGTTACTTGGAAACTTCTCAAGTCTATGGCGCTTGCACACAACTGCCTTAGCCTTTGAAACACCGGATCCAGCCAGTATCTCATCGGCAATCTCAAGATAAATCGCAGGGTCCATTAAACCATGTTTAAATCAGGGATAACTATAAATCTATTGGACTTCCTCCAGAGATTTGGTGAAAACTTGGCGAAAGATTATGCACAAGCAGGGGTGGACATCGACGTGGAAGGAGAGGCGGTTTCTGCAATTGTTTCGCAGATAAAGGGCAGCCTCAACCGCGACACTGGGAAGATCGGTGAAAACCTCACTGGTATCGGACATTTCTGCTCTCTAGTGCGCATCGATTCTGTGCGGGCGCTGGCCATTGCCACAGACGGTGTGGGAAGCAAAATCAAGATCGCCGATGAGCTGGGAAGCTTTGAAACCATTGGAATCGACCTCATCGCGATGAATGTTAACGACATGATATGCACCGGCGCGCGGCCTTTGAGCCTTGTGGACTACATTGCCTTTGAAAAGGTGGACCCCGCTGTTTCGAGGGCAATCGGGATTGGGCTTGCAGCGGGCGCCGAGCAGGCCGATATTTCTATTTCAGGAGGGGAGATAGCAACGCTTCCAGAGATCATCAGAGGGGTGGATCTGGCTGGAACCGGTGTTGGAATCGTTGATATTGACCGCGTGATAAGCGGCGAGAAAATTGAGCCCGGCGATGTGGTGATCGGGCTTGAGAGCAGCGGTGTTCACAGCAACGGCCTTACACTAGCACGCAAAGTGCTTTTAAAACACCACAGTGTTGATGACAAAATCTTTGGCGAAAAAACCGTTGGCCAGGAGCTTCTCACGCCCACGAAGATCTACGTGCCGGAGGTGATGGCCCTCCTCGAAAAAGTAGAGGTCCACGGGCTTGCGAACATCACCGGCGGAGGACTTGGAAACCTGCAGCGCATCACCAAATATGGCTTTGAAATCACTGATCTTCCTGAGCCGCAAGCGGTGTTTAAAAAGATTCAAGAATTGGAGGGAATCGCCGACAGCGAGATGTATCGCACCTTCAACATGGGAGTCGGATTCTGCGTAGTTGCCAAGCCGGGTGACGCAGATGCTGTAATCGAGATTTGCAAAGGCCACGGCACAAAGGCGCAGGTAATCGGAACTGTTGTAAAAGAACCCGGCGTGCAGGTTAAAGACTTCGTGCTATCCTATTAGAGCAGCTAATTTTTCAGGTCAAGATCGATCTGAGCACGATGAGGCCGACAAATATTATTGCCCATTTCTGCTTGTTCCAGGCAAAGACTTTGGAGCCGTCGAGGGGTGGAATAGGGAGCAGGTTGAAAATCGCGAGGAGAAGGTTTATTCTCACTGCAAAGCTGCTGATAGTTTGTCCGAAAAGCGGTGTAAGGAATAGAAAAACAAAGGCGAGTGCTACGTTTGTTGCTGCTCCCGCAAGCGAGATGTAGGCGTTTTTTTCCCTCGATATCCCATAAGCACCGCTTGAGATGTAGACCGCACCGGGAGCGAGGAACAGAAAGGCGCGGGTAAGGCCCATAAGCAGTCCTAGTATCAGACCTGTCTCCCAATACCTGAATTCAGCCCAATAGCCGTATCGCTGGGCCACGAATTTATGAGCCAGCTCATGGGCGATGAAGGCCACACCGAAGGTGAGAAGCATCGTGATAAAGCCGCCGACGGAAAATGAGCCGAAGAAAAACAACGTGAGCGCCAGGGTTATTACGAAAAGCGCGATTCCAATATGCTTAACCTCTGTTTCCGAAAACCTCATGAAACCACGCCCCTGAGCATTGGCACAAGCACCTTCGGAATGAATGTGAACGTGCCTATCGTGCTTCCAATATTTGCAAGGGCTGTGACTAAAAGGACCTTGAACGCGCGGTTGCGATAAAGCTCCCGATAGCCTGAGATTTTGAACATCTCCTTCACATCACCCACGGTGGTTCTGCGAATCTTGGCTTCAGAAAGGCCTGCAAACCAGCCTGCGGCGAGAAGCGGATTTAAGGAGGTCAAAGGCGAGGCAAGCATGCCCACGAGAATCGAGATCGGATGCCCGCCGGCAACAGCCACCCCGATACCGGTCGGAACAGCATTGTATGCAATCCACAGAAGAATCGAGCCTTGAATGTCGATGCCCTGGTAAAAGGCAAGCGCAAAAGACGCGATGATCGCCGCCGGGATCGCGTACTTAAGGGTTTTGAAGAAATACCCCTTTTTCCTAGTCTCTAAACTGGCGATATCAGGCAAGGTCTCAGGGCTTGCAAGATAGCGTTCAATACCGCGCTTATGCCCTGCGCCGACGACTGCCACGATGTTTTCGTTCACATTTGAAAGTGCGAGAAGCCTCGACGCCATATAGGCATCACGCTCATCCACAAGCGAGCTGTAAAGCGACGGCGCAACCTCTTTGAAACTTTCCAATATATCCACAAGGTTCTCATCTTTTTTCAGCTCCTCAATGTCCACTTCTTCGCCTGACGCGAAAAGCCCGAATGCCAGCTCCTTTAAAAGCCTGAACTTCTCCCAAAACCCCATGTTCCCGATCGCGCGTGAAAGAGTGATTTTAATGTCTCTGTCGATAAGCGCAATTCGCGCACCCGTCTCAGATGCAACATCCATTGCCACAAGCATCTCTTTACCCGGCGTTATCCCCATCTCCTCGCCGATGCGCTTCTGAAAAAAGGAGAGCAGCATATTCACAACAAAGAGCAGGGAATTCCCTGATTTTATAAGATCAAGAACCGGCACGTCGCGCTGGTCCATAAGCCCGTCATGCCTGGCCTGACAAAGCTCAACAGCAACAACATCCGGCTGCATGTCAAATATGGTTTTGCGAACCTCCTCTACACTGTTCTTCGAGACATGCGCAGTTCCAACAAGGTGTATCATCCATCAAGTATTATATATTAACATGATAAAACTTTGCACATGTTGCTGCTTGTAAGCCCGGTTGATCTGTCTGAAGCCATGGCAGCATCAGTTGGCGGCGCAGACATAATCGACGTAAAAAACCCGGCTGAGGGATCGCTTGGCGCAAACTACCCCTGGGTGATTGAAGCCATAAAAAACAGCCTCCCAGAAAACACGAAAATCAGCGCGACCATCGGCGATCTCACAGGCAAACCTGCAGCAGCGTCTCAAGCCGCATATGGACTCTCAAAAATCGGAGTAAACTACATAAAAGCAGGACTCCTCGTATCAAATCTAAAAGACGCAGAAAAAATCGCCGAATCAATCACAAAGGCAACTGAAAAAACAAACTCAAAAATCATCCTCGCAGCATACGCCGACTACAAGGACACAGGCACAATCAACCCGCAAACACTCCCAGACATAGCAGAAAATGCAGGCGCAAGCGGAGTCATGATTGACACACACAGAAAAAACGGCAAAACACTGTTTGACCACATGACAACAGAGGAGTTAAAACATTTTGTTGACACTGCAAAAGAAAAACAATTGATAACAGCACTAGCAGGCACAATCCAAAAACACCACCTGCCAAAACTCAAAGAAATCAACCCAGACATCATCGGCATCCGAAGCGCAGTGTGCAAAAAAAATGATAGAATCAACGGAAAGATTGAAAAAGAAAAGGTTAAAGAATTCAAAAGACAAATGAACACAAAAGGGCGTGTGGTCTAGCTCGGTCATGACGTCGCCTTCACACGGCGAAGATCCCCAGTTCAAATCTGGGCACGCCCATTTATCACCCTCCTCCTTCAAGCTTCGATTTTATCTCGCTTTCAGTCGCTCGACACCGACATAACTTTGGTGCAAAAGAAACCCGCACTTAGCCTCTGGCTAAATGCTCCAAAAAAAGCTCCGAAAGTTTTTAATCATTCAACTAACTTCGTAAGTTCATGGAGGCGTGGAAGAAAATGGTAATACTGGGGGCAGTCTTTATCCTTCTCATAAATGGCTGTTTGACCTCTTCAGAAAACAAACTCAATAAAAATGATGTGGAAGATGAAACGCGTATTTCTCAATTCCCCGAAACGCCCCAGCAAACAACACCAGCTCCTGTATCAACTCAACTGACGACAATTACAACAACAAATATAGCATCTTCAATAGGTACTACATTGTCAACAAGGACTACTCCCACCACCTTAAAAGCAGGAACCCCAA
>QIDD01000002.1 GCA_003230355.1 Methanobacteriota archaeon | reverse complement strand
GATCCGCGGTATGAGTTTTCAGGCTGATCGGTGTGAAATGATCTGGTAGAACCGCAATTTTACATTCCTGGTCAACGCCCTCCAAAAGCGGGCCGACAAGCCGCCTGTCGAATTCCTCGATAGCGCGAATCTTCAAATCCAGATCGCCGGCGTGGGCAGCCTCGTCAATCGCCTCCACATGCACATAAACCAGATCAACCGTTTCAAGCGCCTTCAAAGCCGCCTCAGCCTTACCCTCCCAATTCGTGTCAATAAGGCCCGTTGCATTCGGAACCTCAACTATCTCCATCCCGGCGTAGATGCCGATTCCCTTGATAAGATCAACCGCCGAAATAACCGCGCCTTTAATGCCATACCGCCTGTGGAAAGGCTTAATAGACGGAGCCCTGCCCTGCCCCCAGAGCCAGATCATGTTCGCAGGATTCCTGCCCTCAGCCGCCCGCCTCCTATTTACAGGATGATTCTCCAGAATTTCTTTCGAATCAAGTATCATTTTGTTAAGCCTGGCAGCGTCACTATCATCCGAGGGTTTTATCAAGTGTTCAGATACACGTCCATCCAAAACATCATGCGGCGGAGTTGTGGTAAGCTCAGCGCCAGTGTCGGTTACAAAGAGGTTGCGATAGCTCACGCCACTGTAGAATCTGCCAAGGTCGAAACTTTCATTCAAAGATTTTATGAGCGGTTCAGTCTCACTACTTGTGATGTGGCCTGCCGAGTAATCATCGATCATGCCATCTTTTTCAGTTATGAAGTTGCATCTGAAGGCCACCTCGTCTGCACTCAGTTTCACCCCTATGCTAGCTGCCTCAAGCGGGCCGCGGCCGGTGTAATATCTGGCAGGATCGTAGCCGAGGATGGAGAGGTTCGCAACATCTGATCCTGCGCCCATCCCCTCTGGAATCGTCTCCAGTCTGCCGCCAAAACCACTGCTGGCGAGGGCGTCGATGTTGGGCTTTTTCGCAGCTTCAAGCGGTGTTCTACCTCCCAACTCAGTCAGCGGATAATCCGCCATCCCATCGCCGAGAAGGATGATATACTTCATAAAGGGAGATTTAAAGGAGGGAATATAAAAGTTTGCAAAAAAACCTTTACTGCTCGTCAACCCTGAACTTCTTTTTCTTTGCAGGAATGGGCTTTTTTTCCGTATGCTCCTCACGGCTCGAAATCCCAAGGACGAAGAGCCGACCTATCCTGTGGGAGTACCAGATGTTAAGGGCGAAGAGCAGAATCACAGCACCCGTTGCCGCAAGCAGCGTGTCCTGGAAGGCGTGAGTCATGATATATATGTTCGCATATCCCTGCTCATCGGCAAACCGTCCAAGCCAGATGTCAAGGGTTAGAAAAGAGACAGCAATAGAAAGAATCGGCAGATAAAGCATCTCAGTGGACTCTGCAAAGTGCCGCGACTCCCATATAACGAGTCCTACAAAGAATAGGGTTGGTAGAAAGACCATGAGCAGCACTGGACCTTCAATTCGCTCGTTCCATGGTGTATCGGCAACGTATCCCATGATGATTACTGCCATCGATGCGGCTGCGAAGATTCCCATGCCAATCTCAGCGCCGTGCAGCTTCGCCTTTATTGGACCCTCTTTGCAGAGGATAACTGTTTCTTTCATGCCAAGATAAAGGGTAAAAACAGCGATAGGTGCTGAGATAAGGTGTAGATAATGGGCCATGCTTTGAATATAGGGGTCAAGAAATGGAATGTGTTCCAGGACTTCTCCCAGGCCTATTAAGCCGACATATCCCATGCCCCCAAGTAGAACAGGCCATGAATACCTTGATTTTTTCAGTGTTGAATAGACAATTGCAACAGCGGCAATGCTTGCGAAAAATAGGAAAAACCCTGAATAAAAATGTGCGTATATTTCATTCATGCTGTAGTGTCCGGGCAGCTGCCCAAGGATCACCCCGCTCTCATCAAAATATGGCATATGCTTTTCTTTGAGATATTATTTATATATTAAATTAATGCCTTAACTGCCTCGCCTATTCCAGACAGGGTGAACTGCACAGCAATCGCCGCAAGTATGAGTCCCATGATGCGGATTATCACTGTTGTTCCCGTCCTTCCAAGGAGGCTGAATATCTCGTTTGCCTTTAGAAAGATGAGATAGGATGTTAGAAACACGGCGAGTATTGTGAGCAGCAGCAGGCCCTGGTGCAGAGGGTCTGGCGCGAGGTTGAAGAGTACAACTCCTGCAGTAACTGCTCCGGGCCCTGCCATGAGGGGAATTGCCATTGGGGTTACAGCGATTTCTTCAGGGCTTTTTTTCTCAGCAGCCTCGGAACCGGTTGTTTTTGTGCGACTTTCCTGTCCGAATAGCATTTCAATTGAGATGATGAAGAGCAGGATTCCGCCTGCAATTCTGAAGCTGTACATCTTAACACCCAGCGCTTCGAAGAGGATGTTTCCTGTAACTGTTAGAAAGATGAGTGTGAGAAAGCCTACAACTACTGCGCGGCGGATCATGAATCTCTGTTCTTCACGTTTAAAGTCAGATGTGAGCGCGAGAAAAAGCGGGATGTTTCCCAGCGGGTCAACTATGAGAATCAGGGCGATGAATGAGTTGAGAACAAAGGCCGTATCAATCATATTCTACAGTTCCTGTAGACTTCTGCAAATCTTTTCAACATCCTCTCCGGTTAGGCCGGGATGCACGGGCAGGCTTAGAACCTCACTGGATGCGGCTTCAGCGTTTAGAAGCCCTGGGTCGCTTTTGTAAATAGGCTGTTTGTGGATTGGGACAGGATAGTAGATTCCGGTTCCAATCCCGGATTCTTTAAGCCGCTGCACAACTTCGTCGCGTGTGCGATGAAAATCAGATGTCACCCTGATTGTGTACTGATGAAAAACATGTTTAACATCACCTCGCACAATGGGCGCTTCAATGCCCTCAACGCCCTTCAGTGCTTCTGTTAATCTCTCTGCGTTTCCCTTCCTTGCAGTGTTGAAGCTGTCGAGTTTTTTCAGCTGCTCAAGCCCGATTGCCGCCGCAATATCAGTCATCCGATAGTTGTAGCCCAAAACGTCGTGGTGATACCTGACCTTGGAGCCATGCTCACGTAGAAGCCGCGCCCGATCAGCAATCTCGGAATCATCTGTTGTGAGCATCCCGCCTTCGCCGGTGGTCATGTTCTTGGTCGGATAGAAGCTGAAGACCGCGCAGTCGCCGAGGCTTCCTGCTTTTCTGCCTTTGCACTCTGCGCCATGTGCTTGACAGGCGTCTTCAATAAGCCGAATATCATTATCGCCGCAAATCCGAGTGAGTGAATCCATCTCACATGGCTGCCCATAAAGATGAACCACGAGCACAGCCCTGGTTTTATCAGTGATATGCGCTTCAATTTCATCGGGGCCGATGTTAAAGGTCTCAGAGTCGATGTCTGCGAAAACCGGTTTTGCCCTGCAGTATAAAATCGAGTTCGCTGTTGCGATAAAAGAAAATGGCGTTGTAATCACCTCGTCGCCGGGTTTCACGCCGCATGCGAGGAGTGCAAGATGAAGCGCCGTGGTCCCGCTTGACGCCGCAACACCGTAACTGGCATCACAGTATTTTGAAAACTCCCCTTCGAATTCCTTTACCCGCGGCCCCTGCGCGATGACCCCGCTTGAAAGGACAGCTTGAACCGCTTGTTTTTCTTCTTCACCGATCAATGGCTTTGCAATAGGTATCATTTACAGCTCAACTCCCAATAACTCCAGTACCAACCCGCGCAGATCATCAAATATGTAATCAGCGCCTGCATCCAATAAAGCCTTTTTCCCTGCAAGACCGCTTAGAACACCAGCAGAAAGAGCGCCCGCCCCCTTGCCTGACAGGATATCGTATGGATGGTCCCCCACAACAAGACAGTGCTCTGGTTTAATGTTCAGATTTGAGAGCGCGAGCTGCACAGGCGCTGGTGAGGGTTTAGTCTCAACCGTGTCTTCTCTAGCTAGGATTATATCGAATGGCCCAAGCCCGAACCGCTCAATAGAGGCTTCAACAACACTCACTGTGGTTCTGGAAAAAACACCTGCCAGGATACCCAAGTTGTGAAAGGCTGAAATCACATCCAATGCATTTGGCAGCAGCCGCGCACCCACAAGCGCCTCTTCTTCATTTTCACGCAGAATCTCATTTGCCCGGGCAGTCGCCGCCCCGGCCGCAGCCATGCCTTCCCTCTCTTCGATCAACCGTTCAGCCTCGTCGATGCGTTGCAGAACAGGCTTGAAAAACATGTCTAAACCATGCTCGGAAAAGTAGTATTCATGAAGCTCGGACCGGGTTTTATCAGCGTTGAAATTCAGCGTAACAAGGGTCCCGTCAAGGTCGAAGAGAACAAGCCTTATCTCTGGGCGTTCCATCTATTTCCCCTGACAAGTTTATGCCCCATGTCCATTAGCCTGATCCAATAAAGCTCCTCAGGAATCGGGTTGTATTTCGGGCCGGGTTCAAAGGATTCGCCGAAGGCCAGCTTCACATACATATAGGGCATGTTCACACCTGCCTCTGAAAAGAAGTTGGATGTCGTGAAAAAACGGCCAGCGTTTATCTCTGTAACACAGGGCGTCGCTTCGGTGTTCTCCTTCAGATCCACGCAGAAAACACCACTCGCACTGCTGTCAACGGCTAGAACCGCCTCTGTTGCGATACGGTTCACATCCGCGTTATGCACGGTCTTTGCAACAGTCGGGCTTGATGTCTGCCCGCTGGGCGTGAGATAGCCGAAGAGGTATTCAAGCCTTTGGCGCGCCTGAGACGATATTATCTCGCCGTCTTCCCAAAGGCTTTGAAAGGCATATTCCCTGCCTGGAAGAAACTCTGAGAGCATGAAATCACCCCAGTCTAGCCCACGATGCTTCTTCCAGTAGTCGATCCACATAGCGCCGTGCACGGCCTCATTGATGGGCAGGCTCGCCCTGCCGCCGGCACCCTTCGTCGCCCGAAGCCACGCCTTATCAGGGTTTATCTCAAGAAGCAAAGCCAGAGACCGTTCCAAATCCCCCTGGTTTTTAATCGAATAAGACTTGGCAATGGGAACACCCGCAGACCCAAGGGTATCCATGAAAAGCATCTTATCCTGACAAATCCGAATAGTCTGTTTACCTGGTAGAAACATCTCTGCCTCAACATCCTCTCGCCGCGCGGAAAGAACGCCTACCTCAGAATCAGGCTGGGGATGGACAAAGTCGATTTCTTCTTTACCGATTATCTCATTGAGCCTGTCAATGTAATCGCTGCTGTCACATCTGGGAAACAGATTCTTCGAGTCAACGCTGGCAAGCTCAAGATGCATCTGGTTGATGTCAGAACCGGCGATGTAAAAGTCCTCATCGGCCATTCGAAGAGACTTGATAAAATTCGCGCCAGCCGGACCTGCTGCTCCAGTGACAAGGATCCGCTTCATTTCTTACTCCAATTTCACAGGCGTTCCATTATGAAATGATTCGATTGCCTTTGCAGCTATCAAAAGTGCTAAGCGGCCGTCTGCCCCGGTTACACGCGGTTCTTTTTTGTTTTTAACGCAATCCAAGAAATGAGTAAGCTCAACTTTTAGCGGCTCAACCTTTGAAACATTTGCCATAATCTCATTGGGCATTCCAAACTTTAACATGAACTCGCCGAATGAGTCATATTTCCGCTCATAATTACTTTTAAATATTCTTAATTCCTGGGTGATGTAATTGAGTTCTGCATATCCGGATGCCCCGGTAACAGACAACTCCCTTACTTTAACAGGTGTTAACCAGTTCACCTGCACCACACAAACAGCTTCCCCATATTTTAGGAGGATAGTAGCATGGTCTTCCCTCCCACTATTTAGCGCGTCACCTGCCTTTGCGAAGACCTCTTCAGGAGTAGTTCCGATAAGATAATTAAATATATCTATATCATGGACTGCGAGGTCAAGAATTACGTTGGCATGCTTAATTTGCGGCGGGAAAACTCCAACACGTCTCGCGATAATGCTTGTAGGGGTTCCAAGCTCCTTTTCCATGGCCTCCTTTAATCTTTTAACTGCAGGGTTAAACCGTTCGATATGCCCCACTGTTAAAATTATTTTTTTCTTCTCCGCAGCCACAAGTATCTCATCCGCCTCTTTTACTGTTGTTGCAATTGGCTTTTCAATTAGGATGTGTTTCCCATGACCAATACAGTCAAGAGCAACATTTCTGTGCAGGGAAGTTGGCACACAGATAGATATGACATCAATATCCTCCGATTCCAACATATCTTTATAATCAGCATAATAATTGCAATTATATCTTTTTGCAAGTTCTTCCCCCACTTTTGAGGATTCAGCAATTGCCACTAACGACGAGTCATTAAGTTCTGAATATACCCTGGCATGGTTTTTACCCATGTTTCCAGTTCCAATAACTGCAGTTTTTATCATATATCGTCTTTATTAAAATCTGCTTAATAATTATTTAGGCAGAACCCCCTCATCTTTTTCAACAGTTTTTGTCAGTTTCCGCTCACAAATCGGGCAGTTCAAAGTACCTTTAGGAACTTTGATATAATCACAATTGCTACAGTACATGAATGTCTGAGGTTTGTAAATAGTTATACTTTCACCCCTCCACGCTGCCGGGTTCCCGTAAACAAGGCAGTTCGAACTTACATCATGCACAACTACACTTCCTGCTCCGATGTTTGCGCTTTCCCCGATCCGAACATTCGGGAGAATAATGCACCCACCTCCAATCACCGCATTATCCTCAACAATTACAGGAGAACATACATTGCTGACAGGATATTTGTCATTTAAAAGACTTGTATTTGGCCCGATGAACACATTATCCCCTAATTTACATTCATTACTGATTGTTACATGAGCCTGAATATTACAGTTCTTTCCGAGTATAACATCCCTGCCGATGTCAACAAACGCCCCTATCTTAGTTCCATCGCCAATTTTTGCCGACGGATGGATATTTGAAGGTTGATATATTTTCAGACCCAAATTATCACCGCCAATGCAATAAATAGTTCCGCAGACAAGATAAATGTAACTACATCTTTTTCATAAACTTTAGTCTTTAACTTCTTAAGCACAAATAGGGCAAGATGCGCAGAATCATAAATATCTCGCCAGCCATCTCCATAGGGCATTTCTAAACTATTATCCTTATTCGGCTTAGCAAAAGCCTCAACCTTTAATCCAGCTCTTAAGGGCAGAAAAAAATCCAATATATAGGGTATGAACAGGACGACGGCGATTTTCTCCATGTTTCCAAATATTGCAACGCCGGCGATGAGCGCGCCAACCGAGTAGGTCATGGTGTCGCCGGGAAAGACCTTGGCAGGATGCCAGTTGTATCTGAGAAATGCGAGGAGCGCGAAGACCATTGAAAAGGCAAGCATCGTCACCCAGGTTTCCCCTGTCTTCCAGGCAACAAGACCCAGGGTAGTGAGGATTATCGCGCCCATCCCTGCTTCAAGCCCGTTGTATCCTGCGAGCATGTTGAACCCGTTTGCCGCTCCTGTGATGCCGAGGGGTATTATTAGCAGAGGATAGATTATGCCGAGATCCACTGAGCCGAGGAAGGGTATGACCATTGAGCTTTGGCCTGCGTTTACAGCCATCACCGGAAGTGCTGCGGGCAGTGTGAGAAGCGGTTTTTGCCATTGTTTCAGCCCGATCTTCCATCTAAGTATGTCGTCAACAATCCCTATTATTGCGATGCTGAGAACTGTGAGAAGCGCTGCAAGGATGAGCACGAGAAAACCGTTTTGCTTGAAGTAAAAAGTAGATATTGCGATGTAGGTTAAAACGCCTGAGGTAAAGCCTGCAACCAGGGGGATGCCACCGATTTCAGCAACATCCGGCTTGTCGTATTTGTTCATGTCCCTCCCCACAAGCCCTGCATGTGGTGCGGCACGTATCCACAGAGGCGTGAGAAAAAAGGTTACCAGAAAGCTCGTTGCAAACACTGTGAGCAGGAGATAGTCCATTCTACCTTCCTGCGCCGCTGCGATATATGCTCAGAATATCGCTTAGAATCGCGCTGTTCGTTTCGATGGCTCCGGCGCCTCTGCCAACGATTGTTACGTCCCCTGCGAGATCTGTTGTAAATGATGCGACATTCAATGTGCCGTCCACATTGAGCGGATGGTTTTCTGGCACGAGCTTTGGCGCCACAGAAAGACTTCCATCCTCCACTTCACCGATAAGCTTTATCACAAATCCTTCTTCCTTGGCAAGGGCGATAGCCTCAGGCGTGATCTTCGTGATCCCCTGCACAGAAACATCGCTGTAGGTTGCCTCCCGCCCTAGAATCGCGTTTGTAAGTATCACAAGCTTCGACGCTGTGTCGCTGCCGGAGATATCATAGCTTGGGTCAGTTTCAGCAATTCCCAGCTCCTGAGCCTCTTTAAGGGTTGTTTCAAAGTCTGTGCCCTCCTTTGTCATCTTCGTGAGAATGAAGTTTGTCGTGCCGTTTAATATGCCTTTAATAGAGATTATCTCGTCACCGGACAGTACCTCATTTGCGAGATTGATAAGAGGCATCGCCCCGCCCGCCGAAGACTCGAACTTGAATTGAACCCCTTTTTTCTCAGCAGTGGCCCTGAGCTTTTTATAGGCCAGAGCCAGCGGCCCCTTATTCGAGGTTACAACATGCTTGCCCACGTCCATTGCCGCAAGCATGTGGGAGAGGCCGGGCTCACCGGTCTTCACATTCGTAGGCGTAACCTCAACCATAAGCTCAGCGTCCACACCACGTATTGCGTCAAGGCTCTGCATCACCGTTGCGCCGGGGCAGTCGATAATCCGGCCTGTCCGATTCACGGTTTCAAGTGTAGCTGATAGATCAATTCCATCAGGGTTAACAAGTGTGCCCGTAATATCAGAAATCGAAACAACACTGGGTTCAAACCCATAGCGTGCTTTAAGCCAATCCCGCTTCATAATAAGGGTCTTCGCAAAGCCCTTACCGATAACTCCAAAGCCAACCAGATTTATCCTCATCCCTAAATCTCCAGTGATTTTACAAGTGTCAGTTTCTTTTCCCGCGCAATAAGGTCAAGCTCATCAAGCGCTGCACCAAGTTTATCAGGATTGCTTATCTCAAGGTCCATAAGAGCAGAAGTCTCCTTCTCAGGATGGGGCATGGAAAGCGACATATCAGCAACTAAAACGCCGGATATATTATTCAGCCTGTCAATCGTGTCACGAATATCAGTGTCAACCACATGGCCGATGAGAAGTATTGTAAACCTCTTTTTGCGCCGCACCTCGTCCACCTTAGCAACCCAGATGTCGTTCGCTTCAAGCTCAGTTAGAAGGGTTTCCAATGTTTCAGGGTTTTCAAGAGATACAATGATGTGAACAGGCACGCGACCCCGCTTGGTAAGGGTCTCACGAAGATGGATCACGCTGATAAGATTTCCGCCCAACCGAGAGATCGGCTCAAGCGCTTTTACAAGCTGGCCCGGCTTATCCTTAAGCTCCACATCAAGTTCGATTCGCATGGCCTAAACTCCCTCGAAGTCTTTATTAAACTTTTCCAGCATAAGCGAAACCCCGGCGGCTACGCCCTCGGTCTCCATAAAACCAACAGGCTTAATGCCGTCGCCCACGTTGTAAAGCCCGGAGACCTCAGTTTCAGGCCCTATATGCATGCCTGATGCAGCCCGGTTAACAGGCCAGTGGTCGCGGTAGCTCTGGGTCATAAGAATCTCACAGTGCTCGTCAAAACCTGGCACAAGGTTTCGCAGGTCCTCAATCCCCTCTTCAAGCTCTTTTTCAGGACGGTCGTTATAGAGTTTTTGATGTGCCATGATCAGGTATCTGCCCTTCGGCGACAGTGATGGGTCGATATGGGTCAACTCGATAAGCCCCCCAATGCGCTCGGCCTCAGGCGTGAAAAGAGTACAGGTACGTCCTACAACAGGCCGATCCGATGAAAAGCATATCTTCGCCCCGTTCGCAGAGCGCAGAGCTGATAGCGTGGACAGGTACTCCTCGGTGAAGTCAAATCCTTTGCAAAGAGCGGCTGTTGCCTTGGGCCCGACGTTACTTATCACGCAGTCAAACTCAGCGTCACCGTCTTCCAATGCAACTCCCCGCGCACGGCCATCAGAGACAAGTATCTCTTCAACAGGGCTTTGAAGAATTATCTGCCCACCCTGCCCTCTAACAACAGAGGCAAGACCTTCAGTTACAGCCTTGCAGCCGCCTATTGGAACGCCGGCAGCGCCATATTTGTCAATGTTTTTCGTAATCGACACAAGCTCATAGGACGACACATCATCAGCATCAAGGGAAAGCGCCCACCTGCAAAAGGAGTTGGCAAGATCCATCACTTTTTTGTGACTCACACGCTTTCGAACCCATTCGCTGTAAGGCTCAGGCCCGCCTTTGCTGTACCTGAGATCGGCGGTTAGCTTCATGAGTTTTAATTTGTTCCAAGAGCCGAATAGGTCAGGCAGCTGATTATGTGTGTAATCGGTTCCGCCGAATCTGAAGAGCCCCTCAGGATTTGTGCGCACGATATGAACATCCACCGCCAGCCGTTTCAGCATCGTTCCAAGCGGGCCGGTTGCGCCGTGGGGTATGAGATGAAGCGCGCCTGTTGAAAGCTGATATCCCTTGTGCTCAATGTTTGTGAACCGCCCGCCCACGTAGGGGAGGTTTTCATAAATTGTGACAGAGTGGCCGGATTTCCCAAGCGCCGCCGCGGCCAAAAGCCCGCCAAGTCCTGCGCCGATGACCCCGATTTTCATATGTCATCCCACCTCAGAGCGTGGTTTGGACAGTATTCAATACATACTTGACATCCAATGCAAAGGTCCGAGTCCACCACTGCCAGGCCGAAAACGCTCAAAGCATCAACGCTGCAGAAGGGTACGCAGTGCCCGCATCCAACACATAATTCACCCAGTACTGTAATCATTAAAGATGATAACTCAAATAGTAAGATATAAACATTACTCAAAAAAATCCCAGCAGCTATGGGAAAGACTTAAATAACATCGGCAGACATCGAAAAACCATATCAAATATAGGAGCGGGGTGGGGTAGCCAGGTCCATCCCGCCGGGCTCATAACCCGGAGATCGGTCGTTCAAATCGACCCCCCGCTACTACCCTTTTATTTTTCAGCCCGAAAAACTCGTTTTGACCATTTTGGAACTGTTTAAAATTATTTTGAAATAAGGTTTATACCCTTTGGCCGTTGAACAGATAATCGTGCCTGTGAGGAAATGTCACCTCCCCTCCACTCAAAGATATTCTTCATAGGCATTATTCTTATTCTCTGCTTTTTTGGAATCATAAATGCTTAAATAGTTGTCAAGATAAAGAGCAGTTTATATGGCGATTTCCATTTCAGCCGAAGAGGCAATCAAGGCCTTTGGATTGATCCTGGCATCCATATTTGTGAGCCGGCTTTTTATCTATTTTATATCGAAATACGCCTCTCGCTTCGCACGGCGGACCCAAACAGACTTTGACGACGCCCTCATAAACGCGAGTAAAACGCCGCTCTACTTTTTGATAATTCTTATTGGAACCAAGTATGCCCTGCAGCAGATCACCACGCTTCCAAGTTTAACAGGCGGCCTTGAATCAGTGATCATTGTCTTCGAAATCCTCCTTGGCGCAGTCTTTATCAACCGGCTTTTTGGAGTGATTGTTGAATGGTACTCGAAAAATATCGCGGCCAAAACTGAGACCAAGTTTGACGACGAGTTCCTCCCGCTTTTCAAACGAACCACGGCCATATTCATCTATGGAGTGGCCGTAGTCCTCATCCTGGACTTCTTCTCCTATGATATTACGGCAATCGTTGCAGGCCTGGGAATCGCTGGAATCGCGGTCGCCCTTGCAGCACAGGACACGCTTTCAAACATGATCTCAGGATTTGTGATAATGGCTGACCGCCCCTTCCGGGTTAAAGATATTATCGAGCTTCCCAACGGAGAATACGGCGAAGTCTCAGAGATAGGGCTGAGGAGCACCAAGATATTGACCCTTGACGCGCTTATGATCGTGATCCCGAACTCAAAGATCGGTGACAGCCAGATAGTCAATTATTCATATCCTGACCGCAGGATGAGGCTCAAGATACCGGTGGGCGTGGCATATGACAGCGACATCGATTTTGTAACCGACATCCTCATAGGGATTGCAAAGCGCCAGCCCCATGTTCTGGAAAGTCCCGTCCCAAAAGTTACGCTTGAATCCTTCGGCGATTCAGCGATAGATCTGCTCTTATTTGTATGGATTGACAGCCATAAAGACAAGGTTCAGGTTATCAACCGCATCAACCGTGACATCAATAAAATGTTTAAAAAAGAGGGTGTTGAAATCCCATTTCCGATTCGGACCATTTATTCAAGAAACGAGAAATCCGAGACTGGCGGCGGATAAAAAGCGATTCATAATTTCAGCCTCCAAGCGGTTTTGTCGCGCTGAGCTGATTATAGATAAGCGTTTCATAGCTTTTGAAATCTTCAAGCGCTGAGTCTGCGTCGCGCCAGACACCTGCTTTAACCTGATTAGAGCTGCCCTCATACCAGTCGCTTGTAAGAGTGATTACATAGGCGAATCTCTTGACCCCATATTCCTTTGGGTTAATTGTACCAACGCAGGAAAGGCTGTATCTACGGCAGATATCGCCAAATGACTCGGCATATCCTGGGATATTAGCGTAATCCTTTGAATCATATAGAAATGAATCCCTGTTCACAGGTTCCGTTGTAAAGGCAACTGCTTTCTCTGGCTGCTCAACCACAATTATGAATTCAGCCGCTACCTGCCCGCCATAGACATCTTGACCTTCATCCCATCTGAAAACACCCTGTGGCAGTGAAAACACGACCGCCCCGCCCAGCCTGTCACCCAAGAGTACGTGGTCTGGAAACATCTTGGAGATCTCTGCTGAGCCTGCGTGCCAGGGCTTGCGCTCTCCGCCAAGGCTTTGAACCTCATAGTAGGGTTCATAGACCTGCCGGTTCAAGTGGTCGATGTCGCCGCCCTTTATGCTCGCGGAATCATATCCGCCCTGCAGCACCCAGCTCTTGATTACCTCGTTTGGATTTTTCTTATCATTCACGCGCGCCAACCCCTGGGCCTGAAGGTTGTTGATCTCAGTTGCGTCAACAAAATAAGGCTTGTCAGCGAAGAGCCCGAACATGACCTCCGCCTCCATGTCATAACCTTTGTTAGGGTCAACAACCTGAAAGTCCCATCCCTCTGTGCCCACGAGGATGAAGCCTGTGTTTTTATCTTCATAGAGTATCGTGTATTTTCGGATGCCGTCCACGTCGTGCAGTGCCGTTGTTGATGAGGAAACCTGATTGTTTGCATCCAGGTCTGCAAAACCGATGTCCGAACCTGTGAGCATGTCCATCTTGTTCTCTACTTTATCATTAAAGATGAGGAGGTCTTTTTTCAGCGCCTTGTCATAGAGGAGGTAGTAGCTGTGGTCCAGGTTCACACGTATCCGGTAGTAGGGGTTTTCCAGCTCAAGCCATCCCTTGTCAGGGGCAGAGGCGTCTAAAAATGGATTCCACACCCGGATATAGGCGTTTGTTTCTTCTCCTGCCACATTCACTGTGTCTGTCAATGCCAGCTCGTGCAGTAGCTCTCTGTCCTCGATTGTGATAACAATGGATTCAGAGCTGGCTGTTCCTTTGCTGTCCGCAACTGTCAGTGTTATCGTGTGTGCGCCGGGTGAAAGAGATGAAACGCTTATCGAGCCTCCAGCCCCAAGTTCTCCATCACGATCGGACGTCCAAACCATCTTCGACCCCTGTATACTGCCGTCCTCCTTATCTGATGCTTCAGCGCTTAAAAGAACAGCTTGACCAGTGCTGATTACAAGGTTATTTTCAGGTGCGGTGATAACCGCTGTAGGCGCTTCATTCATCAGTTTCTCACCAAGAGCAGGGATCACGATTTCAGTTACAACCGCGCCTCCCAATACAATCAGAAGCGTGACAAGTATTGCCGCCTTTCTCCCGCCGCCAAGTTTTTTTGTTATCAAATCATCGATTGAGAACCGCCCTGTTTCACCATGTTTTATGACCATGTCCTTCACAAGGCTCAACTCCTCAGATTTGAGAACGTACATCTCAACTTTCAGATGGTCTATCACGTCTTTTTCAAGGTCTTTAAGCCGATGGTAATCCTTTCTTTCCAGCAGACTTTCGATGAGTTTTATTACAATGCCTTCATCCAACTCTTTTTTCAGACTGAGCTCCACTGCTAGAGGCGCCTTTTTCTGAGACTCAGACTCCTCCATCAACCCATCTATCTTTGTTCCGCATTCTAAACAAAACTTTGAATCCTTCGGAATCTCTGCATTACAGTTGGAACATTTCATTACACCACCACAGTATGTCTGCTTGATATTAGGAGCCTGTAATCAGTTTTATATTTTAGGGCGAATCACAAGACATCATACAAGATTTATCCAACCAGCTTGTCAAGTCGTTCACCAGCCGTAGAGGATACTCCAACGCTCACAACAATATTAAACTTGTTGCCCTCCAAAAACTCCTCAGTCACTTCTGGAATCTCATCACCGCTGACATAGATTATGGGCGCATTGTAATAGTAGGCCACGATAAGCGATGTGGCTTCAGGCGAGCGCCCGTCGGTTATAACCACAACATCTGATTCAGCCTCTGCAAGAAGAGCCTGCGCAAAGAGAACTGCAGTTTCATATCTATCCTTACCCCCAATCCGCAGGGCGCCGGGAAGTGAACCCTCGATTCCGGTTGAGACTGCCTCAGGCCCGCCAGCGACGATAACAGAACCTGCGCCAAGTGCTGAAAGCGCCTGAGCAGTTGACTCTGGAAGCGACTCCGGCTCGGTGAGTAGAATAGGGATGTTCAGTATTTTTGCATATGAGGCCGCTGCTAGCGAGTCCACGCCGAGATCACCCCTTGTTAGAACCACTTTTGTTGCGCCAGAGCTGTATTTGCTCTTCACATTATCTGCAGCGATAGAGTAAACGTCACCCTTTACCTCTCTGAGCTCGTAGGGATAGAGTATCTGGTTCAGTTTGCCTGCGTATTCCATGGGCGCCCAGTGTATGCCCAGTGCGGAAAGCGGTCCTCGAAGCGCCTGCGGTGAATCAACGAACTCATGCCAAAAGTAGTTGAACTGTCTCACGAGCCCCAGGTAATTTGCGTCTGATACTACGATGTTTATCAAGTTGGACTTTGCACCTTGAAGCCCAATAAGCAGGGGCACTGACCCATCTGAATCAGAAGTGCTGGTAACGCCGGCTCCGCCGCCCGCGACAACCGCGCCACCGCCGTAGATGCTTGCCGAAACACCGTAGACGCTGAAATGGGAGATGTTTGCAAAGGCAAATCC
>QIDD01000001.1 GCA_003230355.1 Methanobacteriota archaeon | reverse complement strand
CCTCGAGGGCGAGAAATGAAGTATGCTTACTACCCTGGTTGCTCCCTTGTTTCCTCAGCAAAAGAGTACAATATCGCCTCGAAGGCCATGTTCGAAGCCCTGGGAATCGACACCCCTGACATTGAAGATTGGAACTGCTGCGGCGCAACAGCAGGCCACGCGATAAATCACACCCTCTCCCTTGCGCTGCCGGCACGTAACCTGGCGATTGCCGAGGAATCTGATGTGGACACGATTATCGCGCCCTGCAGTGAGTGCTTCCACAATCTTGCGACTGTGAACAAGCAGCTGCGTGAAAATGACCATGAGCGTCGTCTTGTTAACTCTGTTCTTGCAGACGCAGACCTGGAGTTCAAGGGTAAAACCGAGGTTAAGCACGCACTTGACGTTGTGGCAAACGATGTAGGATATGAACGTCTAAGTGAAAATAGGAAAATCGACCTATCAAAGCTAAGGATTGCACCTTATTACGGCTGCCTAGTTGTCAGGCCTCCAGACGTCGCCAATTTTGACCGGGTTGAAAACCCGCAGACCATGGACAATATTGCAAAGGCCCTGGGAGCAGAGGTTGTTGACTATGCAGATTATAAGACTGCCTGCTGCGGAGGCGCGCTCATCCTTCCCAAGGAAGACGTGGCGCTTAAGCTTATCAAAAACCTCCTCCTCGGTGCAAAAAGAGCTGGTGCGAACTGCATAATCGTTCCATGCCCAATGTGTCATATGAACCTTGACGCCAAGCAGCAGCTTGTGGAGGAGACATTCGGAATCTCAATCGATATTCCAATCCTATACTTTCCACAATTAGTGGGTCTAGGCCTCGGCCTGGATCCTGCAACCCTGGGCCTTGATAAAAACATTACTTCGCCGAGGAGGATACTGGATCTTTTGGGAATTGAGTTTACAGGTGAGATCGAGGTCCCAGGCGTGAGCATATCTCTAGAAGAAGAGGGGCGAATCAAGAGACTTGTCTTTGAGCTGAGATAGTGGCCCAGCCCGTCCTGTTAATGGTCTAATAATGAAATACGCCTATTATCCGGGGTGCACTATCTTTGGCTCCGGGCTTGAGTATCAGGTATCAACGCTTGCCACTGCAAAGGAGCTGGGGCTTGAGCTTGTTGACATGCCTGATTGGAACTGCTGCGGAGCATCGTCTAGTCCGTCCCACGGCCATGATCTCACACTTGCGCTTCAAGCTCGAAATATTGCGATTGCCGAGGAAATGGGTCTTGACATCCTCACAATATGCAATGAGTGCTATAACAACCTGGCGCACGCAGCGATTCTTTTTAGCGAGAACCCAGCTAAGAAGGATGAGATCAACAGTCTTATACGTGACACCGGACATCAGGTGAAGGGCACGGTCAAGGTGCGCCATCTGCTGGATGTGGTTCTTCATGACATTGGGCCTGAGGCACTTGAGAAACTGGTTCGTCGCAGGCTTACAGGTCTTCGTCTCGCGCCTTATCACGGCTGTCTCGCGCTTCGTCCGCCTGAGATTGCGATTGATTCGGCTGAAAATCCCACCTCTATGAATCAGGTGCTTGAGGTTTTAGGGGCTGAGGTCGTGCCTTTTGACCGGTTTACTGCTGCCTGCTGTGGCTCATCAGTGCTTCTAACTCAGGAGGATGTTGCCCTCAGACTCAGCTATGATATACTCAAAGGCGCCAAGGATGCCGGGGCCGATGCGGTTGTCACCATGTGTCCGCTCTGTCATTTGAACCTTGATTTTAAGCAGAAACGGATGCAGAAGAAGTTTGAAACAGAGCTGGGCGTGCCTATCATCTATTTCACACAGATTATCGGTCTTGCCCTTGGAATCTCACCTAAAAAGCTCGGCCTGCAAAAAAACCTCACATCCACAAAGAAGGTTTTGAAATACGTTGAGTCTCTCCCAGTTTCAACTTAAAGTGCGCCGCCCTCAAGCATTCCTCCAATTATTATCAATAGAACTACGATCGTAAATCTTTTGAGATTTTGCTTTGCATGGTTGTTTAAATCGGTCTGAAAGTCATTTTCAAAATTCTTTGACTCCTCTGAAATCCCTAGTCCAATGGCGCCTGAAAGGATGATCGCAGGAATTTCAAAAAATCCGTGTGGAAATATTCCAGAGAGAAAGCGCGAGGCCTGCTCTATATAGAGTGCACCGAGAAGCCCAAGTATCTCGCCGTTTACAAAGAGTATTCCCACTGGAAGAGAGTAGAGCAGCGCCTTGTTCTTTGCAGCCTTTGGGTTGAATATGTTTACAAGCTTTGAAACCCCTACTCCGCCGAAGGATGCGATGCCGGCGGCTAGCAGGTTATTTACAATAATCATGAGCGTGAAGTTTTCGATTACACGGCTCTGGGTTTCAACTCGGCGTCGCAGAAACTCTAGAAATGCTTCGTAAAGCGAAGGATAGAACGCGATTATAAGTGCCGAGGACACCAGTCCAAATAGAAAACCTCCAGTATAAATTGCGGCGCTGCGTTTAAGCATGTCAGGTAGATTAGTATTCTAGGCAATAAACGTTTAGCCTTAGAGTTCTGAATCACAGGAGGCTCGATTTTTCTGTCTTAACCTGTTGACCCTGTCAAATATCCATTTCGGAATTCCCAAAAGCGGAGGCTCAGGGAACCTGGCTTCCACATCCTCTAGTGAGATGTTACCGTGGTAGACGGCGGCTCCATCCTCCTCCCAAGGGATGTACTCCCATTTCCAAAGCCTGTGATTTGCATCATCCCCTGCCATAGCGTGATTTGAAGTGTTTACAAAAACCACAGGGTGATTTACGTCTGCGAAGAAGTATTCAATGGGTCTTTTCGGTGTGTTGTCCGGGTTTTTTGTTGTGTCGCCGTGTGTGCTGTCAAATAAAATATCCCGCTCCCGGCAAACACCGTTCTCCACTTCTTTACTATAAATCCCTGGAAAAAGAAGGTGATCTGGTTTTCCATCTTTCAGTATGATTTTAAATCTTTCAATGTCTTTTTCCCGGCCGAAGAGGAGGTCTTTTCTAGCAAACTTATAGGTTTTATCAAAGTCATCGCTCTTCTGCAAACGCTCGTTTTCAAAGATCAGCGTAACCTCCACTTCTTCGACGCCGTTTTTCTGCTGCCGCTTGCAATTAATCTCTCGTATAAAGTTTTTCAACGAGTCAACCGCCGGCTGATAGATAACCGGAACAATCTCTTCATTTGCTGAAGCATCACCAACCCTAAAGATGTTATCAGAAGTTATTTTTGAACTCAGGTTATCTTCGATCTGCCGGTGGAGGGCGTCAATATTTTTCATCCCACTCAGATCATCATCATACACCCAAATCCAGTAATCATCAGACCAATCAAATCCATCGCCAGCCGGACTCCCGCGCAGTCGAATCACATACCTCCCTTTACTTCCATTCCACACTCCTTTTTTCAGCGTGCCAATGCCTTTATCAGGCTTTTCGAACCCTGGTCCAGAAACGATTCTTTTTATTTCAAAACCGAGCATAAAACTAACCTTAACCGGTCTATCACCCATGAACTTGCTGTTCTTGTTTGCAACGCTTCTAACAATAATAAGCGTTCTATCACTCGTTGGTTTAGCAAGTCCAACCGTGCAGTTATCCCAGTTCCAAATCTTGGTTTTACCAGTCCAGGCAAACCCGCCCTTCTTCAAAAACCCTCCTTTTTTAACCTCATATATCTCCTCGCCGTGGGAGAACCAAACCTTATTTTTGGACATGAGATATAATCTCCTAATTCACTCAATCAATAATCCTTGTAAACCGCAAGATCATTGATATTAATCCATTTGCCCTCTCCACTCGCGAGAAATATGTCTGCAAGATAGCGGCCGTACTTCCCCTTCTTGTCCTTGACTGTTTTGATGATGATTTCTTTACCATCGATTTTGCTCCTGAGAAAATCCACGCACTTCAGGCGCGTTTATCCGATACAACCGCAGCTTTTCCCCGTGAACCCATGTCCCAAGCCCCAGGTCAATGTCAACTGTGCAGGTGTCACCGTCATAAACCGACTTGACAACCGCCCGGTAATTGTACAGCTTCTTGTTCATAGATTACCTCCTCGAATTTGAATTTCACAGACTCCCCGGAAATTTCATCACCTAATCTCTCACACCCAGGTCAACATATTAAAGTTCCCATAAATAATTTTCTAAAAAAATGCACCTCCAAACAACCCACGTTGTGATGTAAGTCGTTCAAAAACTTTATCAATCTCAGATACGAGTAGAGGCTTGATGTTTGAGAAAATCCTTGTAGCGAATCGCGGCGAAATCGCGGTGCGAGTGATGCGGGCGGCGCGAGAGCTTGAAATTAATAATGTAGCAGTCTATTCCGAGGCAGACCGGGATGCCTATTTCAAACTCTATGCAGACGAAGCGTTTTTCATCGGCGAAGGGCCTGCGTCAAAGAGCTATCTTGTGATGGAGAAAATCATTGAAACCGCGCTGAAGGCAGGGGCCGACGCCATTCACCCTGGCTACGGTTTTCTCGCTGAAAACCCGGTGTTTGCCGAGCAGTGTAAAAAGGCAGGCATCACATTTATCGGACCCTCGCCGGAGGCTATACGTGAGATGGGGGACAAGATCACTGCCAAACAGATTATGAAAGACGCGGGTGTGCCGCTGGTTCCGGGAAGCGAGGGCGAGGTGAAATCGGCGGATGACGCGCTTGAGGTTGCCAGACAGGTGAGGTATCCGGTGCTTATCAAGGCGTCAGCAGGCGGCGGGGGCATCGGGATGAAAGTTGCAAACGATGATGATGAGCTTATCAGCTTCTACGCGTCCTCCAGATCAATCGCTGAATCAGCATTCGGCAATCCTGCGATTCTGATCGAAAAATATCTTGAAAAGCCGAGGCATATTGAGGTTCAGATCCTCGGAGACGGTGAGCGTTTAATCCATGCCTATGAGCGTGAGTGCTCGATTCAACGGCGCTATCAAAAGGTGATCGAAGAAGCGCCTTCACCCGTTGTAACGCCTGAGGTTCGGGATAGGCTCACAACTGCTGCAATAAGCGCGGGCGAGGCGATTAATTACACGAACGCAGGCACAGTGGAATTTGTCTATTCCAAGGGCGAGTTCTATTTCATCGAGATGAACACCCGGCTGCAAGTTGAGCACGCAGTAACTGAGATGATAACAGGAATCGATATTGTAAAGGAGCAGCTAAAAATCGCTTCCGGCGAGGGGCTGTCATATCGGCAGGAGGATATTGTACCCAGGGGTTGGTCGATTGAGTGCAGGATAAATGCTGAAGATCCGCTCCATGATTTCAGACCTGCCACAGGCAAGATCAAAAGGTACAGGTCTCCCGGCGGACCAGGTGTGCGCGTTGATTCCGGAATACACATGGGCTACACAATCCCGCCCTTCTACGATTCCATGGTTGCAAAGCTCGTTGTCTGGGACCGCAACCGAATCGACGCGGTTTCGCGGATGAAACGGGCTCTCTACGACTACATTATCCTGGGTATCGTTACAAATATGCCGCTTCACATGGCAGTTATCACAAGCGAGGCCTTCAAAAAAGGCGACCTTTCCACCAACTTTATAGAGGATAATAATATATTAGAGGAGATGAAAAAGTTGATCGAATATGAGGAGCTTCATCTTCTAGGTCTTTCACAGATATTTCGGGATCAGAAGAAGACGGCCGCTATTGCGAGTGCTGTCAACTCATATGTTGAACTTCATAAGAAACAAAGAGAGGTGTAATTTTTGGCTAGACTTTCACCAATGGATGTGTATAAGGCACTGCCTGGAATAAACTGTAAGAAATGCGGTGTTGACACCTGTATGGCCTTTGCGTCAAAGCTTATTGAAAGAGAGATGACGCCTGCTGACTGTCCGCCTCTGGACGAGGCCCAGTACAGTACAAAAAAAACTGCGCTTTTAAAGCTTCTCTCCCCGCCTGTAAGAGAGGTTGTTGTGGGCAGCGGTGAAAAGGCGATCAAGCTCGGCGGCGAAGAAGTGATCTATCGCCATGAACTCACATATTTCAATCAGACAGGGCTGTTCTATGATGTTGATGATTCGCTTCCTGCTGATGAGATTAAAAAGCGCGTATCCGCTATCGAAGACTTTGGAGTGGATAAGATAGGGCGCAAACTTAAGCTTGACGGCGTTGCGATTCGTTGTAAGACCGGTGACGCTGCATCCTTTGGCGAGGCTGTTTTGGCTGCTACCGAGGCAACTGAGCTGCCGCTCATCCTTTGCTCCTATGACCCTGAAGTGCTTGAGGTAGGTGCTGAAATCGCCCTTGACAAGCGGCCGCTGCTCTTTGCAGCAACACCTGATAACTGGGAGAAAATTGCAGATGTGGCTTTGAAAAACAACTGTCCAGTTGTTGCATCGCTTCCCGGCGACGTGGAGGGACTTCTAAAACTTTCGAGAAACATCCGCTCAGCAGGCGTTAGCGACATTGTGCTTGACATCGGCACAAACACCGTAGGAGATGGCCTGGCAGAAACTATCAATAACCTGGTAATACTCAGGCGGCTTGCGGTTGAAGAAGAGCTTGCCGAAGCAATGTATCCAATTCTTGGTGTTCCAATGGTTGCCTGGATAGGTGCTGAGTCAGAGGTTGACGCCGGTTTTGAAGAAGCAACAATAGCTGCTTCGCAGCTGCTGCGCTTCTGCGACGCCCTCATAATTCATTCAACAGAGATGTGGCAGAACATGCCGCTGCTTAACCTTCGGCTCAACATCTACACTGACCCCCGTGTACCGGTGTCGGTTGAATCCAAACTCTATGTGGTAGGCACGCCGGATGAAAAATCGCCCGTCTTTCTCACAACCAACTTCGCCCTCACATATTTCACGGTGGCAAGCGATCTTGAAGCTGCCAAGATACCTGCATACATACTTGTTGCAGACACTGAGGGGCTGGCAGTTGAGGTTTCAATGGCTGGCAAGAAGATCACGCCTGAAGTTATCCAGGACATCTTCTCAAAATCAGGGATCGAAGACTTGGTCAAACATCGAAAGCTGGTGATACCAGGTGTTACGGCGCGTATCAAAGGCGAGCTTGAAGATGCAACAGGCTGGGAAATAATCGTTGGCCCTAAAGACTCATCTATGATCCCTGGGTTTTTGCAGAAAACCCCGATTGCCTGAAAGGCTTTTTTTAGTTTAAACCTCTTCTTCAGCGACAGACCCGATTTTAGGGAGAAGCACTTTCACGCCGAGATAGCTTTTATAGATCAGGATGATTGAGGCTATGAAATAGACTGGGGATATCAGCCTGTCAGTTGTGGTGAGAATGGTTACTGCAATATCTGTACTTGCGAAAAATCCGATTAGTAATCCTAAAATAATTCTCAGGCCGATGTATAGAAATAGGAGCATCATGCTTTGAAGGGCATTGAACCGGACATAACGGTCCTCCCTCTCGGTGAGAATGAAAAAAAGGCTTATTATCCAGCCTGCGAAGGGGATGTAGCAAATGGCCCCCTTTGCATGCGACTCTGACGAGAGCGTTTCATTACCGGCCATTGGGCCTCCTTCCAGAATACTTCCATTTAAAGTTTTTGTACACCATCTCTTTGCATAAAACACCTCCAAAAAGTGCCTTCCCAGCAAAAAGTCATCGGAAAATTCCACTTAACGAGACACTCCAATAGTCCAAAAAGGTTTTATATATAGAGATGCCAGTCTAAAGTGGAGGATTTCTGTGGCAGAGCTGGATATACTACTCAAACGGTTTGTGGGCGATTTCAGAAAGATTTCTGGCGTGGAAGGATGCGTCATAACCTCGTCAGACGGAGCGATTCTTGCATCTGATGTTTCTGGTAATGTAAATGAAGAGGAGCTGGGTGCGATTACAATTTTCTCTGCTGGCGTTGGGGTGCAGCTTGACAGTGAGCTTAAACTTGGGCGGCTTGAAAAGATCGTTGTCGAAGGCTCAGATTATAAGATTATTTCAATAAATAGCGGGCCTGTGTATGTAGGGCTTTCCACCGCATCCAATGTGAGCGTTGATTTGATTAGTAAAGAAGCGATGGATCTGGCGTCCAAGCTTTCTGAAGTTGTCTGAGGAGGGAGGTCCGGGGCATGAGACTTCCCAAGGGAGCGTCTTACAGGTTTACCAGGTCTGATGAGGGCCGGGCGCTCTTGTCCACAAAGAACACTTCTCTTGACGAGATTTTGAGTGAGCTTGCAGCGAGGCTTTTCACCGGTTACATCCGTGTAACAGTTGAAATAGACGCGGGGCTTGAGGATGGGTATCTGCTTTTGTGCTCGGGATCTCTTGTGGGCGCGGGGTATGTTGGTCTTGAGACTGTTGTGGGCGCTCAAGGTTTGGAGGCTGTGCGCAGTGCCTGGGAGTGTGAGGGGATTGTGGATCTCTACGAGTTTAATGAGATCCAGCTTCAATATGCTGTTGAGGAGAACAGCGCGGCGCTTCTCGTGCCTGTCGATGAAATCATGGCCGGAATTGAGGCTGGCAGGGTGAAGAAACAAGAGCTGGAGGAGCAAAGAAAAGAGGAGGAGACAGAGAGAGAGGCTGCAAAAAGAGAGAGCGAAGCAAAAATCGAAAAGGAAGAACCCAGTACGTCTGAGGAGAAGACTGAAGACCCTGTTGTTGACCGGGCGGCGCTGCTTAAAAAATTAGGACTCAAAGACCCAGATGATGAATTTACCAGTGTAGTTCTTCAGAGTTTCAACTTGCCCTCAGAACGTGAGCTTAGCAAGCAGTCCCGCAGCTTTAAGCGTGAGATTCTCAGGGCGCTTAAAAAGAAGAAGCGCTTTAAAGAGCTTGACCTTTTTATCACTCCGTCGCGGCTCTCTGAGTCTGTGCTCTTTGAAATCGACGTCTATGTGAAGCCTTTGAAAAAAGGTACTAGCGAACTTGTGGAAACAACTATTGATTCTGTTTTTGAATCAGACTTAGGCTTTCCCTTTGAAAAGAAGATATCTGTTAGCGAGGGGTGAAGGTGACTTTTAAGAAAAGATTTATTAATCATCTCTGGCAGATGGTATAAAACGATGGAGGTTTGTGGATGGTAGTTGATGTAATAACCTATGTTTTGGGAACGGTTGTTTTGATTGTTACTGCGGTAAGCGCCTATTATGCGAATGAGCTTAGGTCTGCTCTAGCAGGTTCAGAGCTTGCCAATGTATGGAAGCACGTGGGACTTGGTGTTATACTGCTCTTTGTAGCTGCCCTTGCAGGAGGGGCGTATGAACTTGCCGACGGAGATGCATTGAAAGCGGTTCTATTCTTTATGATCCTCTCAGCGCTGTTTCTGGTCAATGGACTCAAACTCCAATATGACAAGGTGAAATAAACCAAGCCTAGGATGGAATGGAAAATGAAGGAAATCCTCTTAGAGCTCAGGGAAAGCATGAGCGGGATTGTAGGCTCCTTTGTACTTAATGAGGAGGGTGAAATCATCGCTGAAGATGTGCCGGAGCTTTTAGGCGATCCTGCCATCAAGGTGTCTAAAAGCCTTCACCACGTAACAAATGTAATCAAGGCCACGCGCTCTGTTGACAAGCTCACCGTTGACTCTGAAAACGCCAAGTTCATATCTATTCCTACGGGAGATAATGTACTTGTAGTTGTTGCTGAAAAAACGATTAACCCGCCCCTGTTTCAGCTCATGTCAAACATGGCCAGTGTAAAGCTGAAAAAAGCCAAAACCCCTGCTCCTGCGCAGAAGAAAGATCAAGCCTTCGGAGAGGAACTTGTCTCATTCTACGACCAGCTCTTTTCTGAGGCTGCAAAAAGACTTGCAAACATCATCGGACCCAAGTCAGCAACACACTTCGACGAGGGCTCGGTAGCAGTTCGAAACAGCCATGCCACGCTTTTTTCAGAGCTTTCCTTCGGGCCAGACGGAAAACCAGATATCGCAGTCCTGCGAAAAAACGCTGAAAACATAAAGTCAAAGGAGGATCTCACATCTGGGCTGGAGGGGCTGCTTGAATCCATGCTCGAATCCGTCCAGCGTGTGGCAGGCCCAAAACAACGGGAGCGGGCGCTTGAAGAAATAGAGAAGATCAGAGGACGGCAAGTGAGCTAGAATTATTTATATGGGCAGAAAATCTATATTGAGGAGAGTTTGAGGTTCTATGAGCTTGTTGTTCGGTGTAATATTAATTCTTCTTTCGATTGTCGTCAAAGTGGTCGTTATAGGGGTTGGGGCGGCACTTAATTTTGGCCCTCAGGAAATGACAACTCTCAACAATATCACTAACTATTCTCTGATTGCAGGCATTATCTTGGTCGTCTTGGGGTTCCTCAGAAGAAATAAATAAATGAACATAACCATAATCTTATCCTGAGAAAAAGCAGTTTGAAACATAAGCCCATCAAAGAAAATTTAAATAAACTATTAATACCTCTCAGGCATTATATCTGTTCGTGGAACCTAAGTTTGAGAGAAGATATTGGTCTTCTTGTTTGGACAAAGCTTTAATAACTGTGGCGGATAAATTTAGAGTATCTTTGGAGGCGTGATAATTTTGAAGGCAACCCTTGAGGAGCTAAAAAATATTATGAGCGGAATCAGGGGTTCCTTTGTAATCGATGAAAAGGGAGGAGTCGCCGCTGAGGATCTGCCTGAGGACCTGTCTGAAAAGGCAGGTAAGATTTCGAAGCTTCTAAACTATGTTTCTGATGTGATGAAGTCCACCCGCGAGTTTGAGCGAATAATCGTTGACGCCGAGGATATGAAGCTTGTGGTCATGACTGTGAACAACCGGCTCCTTGTTGTAGTTACCGATAAAAACATCAACCTCCCGCTCTTAAAGCTCGTGTCACGGGCAGCAACTTCAAAGGTGAAGCATGAGCGTCTTCCTCCAAGGATTGCAAAAATCGATCCCCTTAAGGTGGCGCAGATAATCGAGCGCTATACCATGCTTTTCAGTGTTCCAGCCGACAAGCTCTCCGAGATATTCGGCTCTCAAGCTGCTTCCATGTTTAACAGCAAATTCCATGAGGTGCGTGGGGACCATCCCCTTCTATTGAAATCCGTTGAATTTCAAGATGACGGGCTGCCTGAAATGGACAGACTAAAATCGAACTCAAAGCTGGTATCTTATGATGACCTTGTGGCAGGACTTGAAGATATACTGCTGTCCATGCTTGAAACGCTGAAGGATACAGCAGGCGGGAACATCGCTGACAGGGCGATTGACGAGATAATCCATATTAAAGACGCGGATAAGGAATCTTCTGAATCGGTTTAAACCCGCTCGCCGAGGAGCCATTTCACGGTTTTGACAAAGCGTGTTTTATTAATTGGCTTGTCAATATGCCAGTCTGCAGTGGCAAGGCCGAGACTCTCTATCTTGTCGTGTTCCTGTGATTTGAGTGTGAGCATTGCAACTGTTATGTCTTTTAGGTCCTCGTCTTCTTTGATTATTTTGCAGGTCTCCCATCCATCCATATCAGGCATCATTACGTCGAGCAATATGAGATCAGGTCTTTCACCGCTTTTGAGCAGTTCAATGCATCGTTCCCCTGACTCCGCTTCCACAACCATGTGACCCACTCTGGTTAGAATGGTTTTAATAACCGATCTCAGTTCTTCATCGTCGTCTACGACCATTATTGTTTTCAATTTTGTTGACCCCACCTTACTATTTTATCCCCCGGTTTTTATACTTTTTCCAGCCTGCCGATAACATTATTAAGCGCATTCACACCGCCTTCTGCGAATCCTTCAGTGATCAGAAGGTCTGCCGAGTTTTCAAGCCGGCTGTCTCCAACCGCGATTCCCAGGCCTGCGAGTTCAAGCATTTCCCGGTCATTTTCACTGTCGCCAATCGCCGCAAAATTTCGAATACCGATGCCCATGAGATCAGCCACCTGTTGTAGCGCGCGGCCCTTATTCACTTGAGGGTCCATTATATGGATTGCGAACTTTGTGTCAACGATTTGCACGTTAAACTTTGCCAGCACAGATTTCACCTCCTCAACCGGATGGTCACGATAGATTGCGATTTCAGTTCTTCGCAGCTCGGAACCATGTGTGAGGCGCACATCCAAAAGGCTTGACAGATACTCGTATGCCCGGCCGATCTCACCGGATTTTACATCACAGAAATATCTTGGCTCAGATTCTCCGGGTGCCTTGATCACGCCTCCGTTTTCAGCAATCACAGGCCCTGTTGTTCCAAGGAATGTTTTCGCCGCCTCAGTTACGCAGAGAATGTTTCCAGTTGCAAGAACAACTGGCACACCCATCTCCTCGATTCGCTGCAGCAGCCTAACAGCCTCAGGATGGAGCCGGCGGCGTTCATCAGTAATTGTTCCGTCAATATCGCAGGCCAGGGCCCTAATCATAACCTCTTTTCCTTCAGAAAGTCAATCACTTTCCCAGAAGTGAGGAGCGCGTTTTTCGTGCAGTCATTTATGCCTATTCCCCTGTAGGCGTTTCCTGTGATAAAAAGTCCGGGATAATTCTCAATTACAGAATCCAATTTTTTGAGTACTTTGCTGTGGCCGACAACATACTGCGGGATAGCTTTCTTATGCCATATGACCTTGGAGAAGACCGGCTCTTTTTCAATATCCAGTATTGCCTTCAGCTCCTCTTTCACAACACTTAAAACCAAGTCCTGTTCAAGCGCTGCTAGTTCAGGCTGAATCGCCCCGCCCACAATGACCTCCAAAAGCATGTGCCCAGGCGGCGCGCGGCCCTCAAATGTGGATGAATCCCAACGGCAACCAAGAATATTTCGCCCCTCCACCGGCGGGATTAAAAAACCGTATCCCTCAAGCCGGTTTGGCAAGTCCTCCTCCCGATATCCCAGGCAGACCACCGCAGCAGGGGAGTAGGGTATTTTGGTAAGCACTTCCTCAAATCCTTTGTCAAGCCCGCCAAGTATTTCTGCCGAGGCATAGGCTGGAAGGGCTGCTACAACAACGTCCGCCTCAATGGGCGTCTTTTCACCTTCTAAATAGATTTCATATCCGCCGCTCCCACTGATTTTAAGGGAGGACACCTTTTTACCAGTAGCAAATCCTGCGTCCAAACCCTGCTCAATACTATGGATAATGTCTGCCATGCCCCCTTCAAAAGATGTTAGGCCGCCAGATGGAGAAGCCGACATTTTGGTCTTACCTGCTTTTTTCGCATCCTTCATGCGTTTGAACATAGCTTTTATCAGGCTGCCCCCTCCTTCGGATTCAAGTTCTGCCATCACTGGAAAACTGCTCTTCAAGCTCAACTTCTCCGAGCTTCCGGCAAAGATCCCAACGATCATTGCGCTTATGAGACGCTCCTGGGCCTCCCGCCCAAGGTGGCGCCTGCCGAATTCTGCAACTGTCTCATCCTCAGACTTCGAAGGTTTTGTAAAGGGCTCAAGCAGAACTCGCAGCTTTCCTGGAATGGTCATGATATCAGAGCGGATAAATTCGGCCGGCCCCTCAGGCACGCGGCGAAGCCTCCCTCCGAAGTAGATAAACCTCTTCTTCGCAGCAGCCGTGCTGGGAAGAACCTGAAGCCCCACATCTGAGGCGAGCTTAAGAGTTTCAGGCTTGCTGTCCAAAAAACCGGATGGTCCGCCTTCGTAGAGAAAACCATCTTCACGATAGGACTGTATCTTCCCGCCGAGGCTTTTCTCTTTTTCAATCACAGTCAGCTCGATTTTCAGACCGGCCTCTTTAGCCATCTCCTGTATAGCGTATGCAGTTGCTAGTCCTGAAATCCCGCCACCGAGTACGACAACTTTAACCATGGCCATTTTATCGATGCACAGCAATATTAATCTTTTCCACCGGCCTCGGACTGGACTACGATTTCTGCAAGCGCCTTGATAAATACTGGAAGGACATTTAGCGCAGGTGCTCTTTCGATTTTCATGCCAAGCCCGGAGCCCAGCTCTTTGTAGAGAATGTCCATCTCATAGAGCGTTTCCACATGATCAGATACAAAGCTGATTGGCACGATGAGCAGGTTTTCCACACCCTCTGCGGCAAGCTGCTTTATCGTCTCCTTTGTCTCTGGACAAGTCCATTTCACAGGGCCGCTTCTACTTTGAAACGAAAGACTCCATGAATCGATTCCCAGCCTGCATGTGACCGCTGAAATGGTCGCTTTAACCTGTTTCACATATGGGTCGCCATCGTCAACAAATTTCTGCGGCAGAGCGTGAGCGCTGAATAGGATTGAAACGTTCTGCTCCCGGCCATCTGCGAATCTAGAGAGTCCTTCCGATATCGTTTCAGAAAGCGCCTTGATATAAAGCGGATGATCATAATAGCTTTGGACATAGGTTATTTTCATCTCTGACTCAAGGGCTGCGGCCGCCCTTGTAAGCTCGTTGAAGCACGACCCGGTTGTAGCCCTGGAATACTGTGGAAAAAGGGGTAGCGCAATAAGCTCTGAAACCCCATTATCTGTGATTTCTTTAACTGCATCAGCGATAAATGGATGCCAATACCTCATCCCTACATAAACCCTGAATCTGCCCCCTCGCTGGTTCAGCTTTTTTTCAAGCGCCTCAGCCTGAACAGTCGTGATCCTGCCAAGAGGTGAGGCGCCGCCGATCTGCCGGTAGTATTCCTCTGCCTTGCCTGCCCTTCGGCTTGCGATAAGCCTTGCCAAAGGCTTCTGCAAAAACCAGGGTCCAAGTCTGATGATCTCGCGGTCACTGAACAAGTTGTATAAAAAAGGCTTCACAGATTCAGTTGAATCCGGCCCGCCGAGGTTAAGGAGGATGACAGCCTTAGAAGTTTCGTCCATACGATTTATTCTAAATCAGAGCTGATAAATGTTGGCCTGATTTTTTGTGCCGCTACTACTCTGTTCATCTCGTGTTTTAATGAAACTACCTTTCAGACTCAGAGGCTTTTTCCAATGAGCGGATGTGAGTGGATAGACCCCTCCTACTTCAAACTATATTTTTTTACAGCATCTACCAGCACCTTCACATTCTCAACCGGCGTTGTAGGGAGGATTCCGTGGCCCAAGTTGAAGACGTGTCCAGGCCGCCCCCCAGCCTTATCCAAGACGCCTCGAATGCGCTCCACCAAAACTTCAGGTGTCGCGTGCAGCAGAATCGGATCAAGATTACCCTGGATGCCGTGGTCATAGCCGATGCGCGTCCACGCATCGTCAAGTCCTATGCGCCAGTCACAGCCGATTACGTCACCGCCGGCGTTGCGCATATGTTCAAGCAGCATGGCTGACCCGGTTCCAAAATGTATCCTTGGAACATCTCCTTTGAGCCCGTCAAAAACCTGCTTTGTATATGGCTGGACAAACTGCTTGTAATCCTCTGGCGACAGGCATCCCACCCAGCTGTCAAAGACCTGAACCGCCTGCGCGCCCGCATCGATCTGAGCGTTAAGATAATCTGTGACAGTGTCTGCGATCTTCTCCATCAGACTTTTCCAAAGCCTGGGCTCGTTGTACATCATCGACTTAGCCTTTAGATAATTCCTTGAGCCGCCTCCTTCGATTATATAGCTTGCAAGCGTGAAGGGCGCGCCTGAAAAACCGATGAGCGGAACATTCAGCCGTTTTCGAAGAAGCCTTATGGCGTCGAGCACGAAGGGCAAATCCTCTTCTGGATCAGGCACAACAAGCCGATTAATATCAGTAATATCCTCGATCTTTGTTGTGAGAACCGGGCCCCGGCCCTCGACAAATTCTAGGTCCACACCCATCGCCTCCACTGGGATGAGAATGTCTGAAAATAGGATTGCCGCGTCAAATCCAAAGGTGTCGATAGGCTGCATTGTAACCCTGGCCGCAATCTCAGGTGTCTTGCACATCTCAAGAAAAGAATGTTTGCTGCGAATCCCCCAGTATTCTTTCATGTACCTGCCGGCCTGACGCATAAGCCAGACAGGCGTGCGCTCAGTCTCCTCAAGCCGGCATGTGCGTAGAAACAAGTCGTTAAACATAGTCTTTCCAAAGAAAAATGAGCTGGGGTGTTTTTATATTTTCTCCAGAGATTCCTGCTTCCCCTTTGTTTTCAGCGGCACATAGCTGCAGAAGGGCTCCTCATCCATGTAGTCGCCGGTGATTGCATAGGCCCGCGCCCGGCATCCTCCGCAGACACGCAGATACTCGCAGGAGCCGCACTTGCCCTTGTAGCTTTTGAAGTCGCGCAGCTCTTTTAGAATGGGTGAGTTCTCCCAGATGTCTTTGAAACTCTGCTCTTTTACATTCCCCGCGGCCTTCGGAAAATAACTGCAGGGCTGCACATTTCCCTTGTGGTCGATGAGCGCGATGACCTGGCCTGCGATGCATCCTTTGCCGCCGCCTGTGGAAAAGCTGAGATTGCGCCGTTTGAAATCAATCCCCTGCCGCTTTGCTTCCTGGCGATAAACCCTGTAGTACTGCGGGGCGCAGGTAGGGCGCATCAAAAGCTCCTCTTCATCTTTTTCAACATCAAAATGCCATTTCAAAAGCTCCTCATAATCCTCCTTTGAAACAAGTTCACTCATGATATCTTTGCCCCGGCCTGTTGGCACGATGAGAAACATGTACCAAGCCCTGGCGCCCAGCTCCTTTGCAAGCCTCATCACATTTGGAACATCCCCTTGGTTGCGCTTGGTAAAAGAGGAGTTGATGAGAAAGGGGATGCCGTGTTTTTTAAACAGCTCTGCCGCGCGAATCGTGCCTTTGAACGCTCCTTTCTGGTTTCGAAAGTTGTCATGAATTTCAGGCGTGCTCCCGTCGAGGCTGAGAGAAACCATCTTTATCCCTGCTTCTTTTATCTTCTCGCACACACGGTCGGTGACAAGCGTTCCGTTTGTGGCCATGCACATGCGAAGACCAAGACCAGTCCCATGCCCTGCTATCTCCCAGATATCTTTTCGAAGCAATGGTTCGCCGCCGGAAAGCACGATGACAGGACTGGAAAAACTCGCAATATCGTCAAGAATGGCCTTCGCCTCACCTGTTGTGAAATCACCCTCCTCCGCATCCAGAGACGCAGACGCCCGGCAGTGAATACAGCTCAGGTTGCATCTGCCTGTTACCTCCCAGGCGATCCACTTCGGCACAAAATCATCAGACATAATAAATCACACCTCAACTAGACTAGAAGTTATTTAATATTAACGTCATGTCAATTCGATGATTTTAACCGCTGTTTAATTTAATCTGGGAATTTAACAAAAAGAGGGGCAAGTGGACAATAGAATTTGTAAGGGGTTACTGAAGGGATTAGCTTGGTACGTATTTCTTGAGCTTTTCTTTAAGCTCTTCATTCTCTCTTTTTAGATCAATCATCTTCATCTCTCTGCCCACTGTAAGCCGTTGCCACGTCTCCAGCTCTCCAATCTTTTCTTGTAATTTTTCCTCAGAGATTTTACGCTCAGTGATGTCGGAAATCATGTGAAAGAAAACCATTTTTCCCTCTTGACTCTGAAGTCCAATCGGATAAGCCGCTGATTTGACCCATCGTTTTGTATCTGAATCGAGAAACTCCCGTTCAACAGCATGTCCTTTTTGCACTGCTTCCTCCACTGGACAGCCAGGGTAGGGCTGTTTAAGTCCGTGGATTACTTCTGGGCAGAAGCCTCCTATGATCTGCTCAGGTTTCACACCCAGATGGCGTCTCACCGCCTTGTTTGCCATCAAAATATGGTGGTCTGAATCAATCAGCATAACATAGAACGGTAGGCTGTCTAGGACCTCCAAGAGTTCATTCTCGACTTTAGTCTTCGTTTTCTTATCTACCAACATGTTCAGGGGGTTCCTCAATTAATTTTTTTCAATTGCTTTATATTTACCATTGACCCGTTATATATTTTATTTAAATAGGACATATGACTTGTGCAATTTCAGACACACAACACATCTGACCCGTCCTGGACTGTGCCGATTTTATCCCGAAGAATGTTAGTGGGCAATTGTTGAGTAAATCGAAATGGCCGGCTCAGAGTCCAGCCTCAGAAACACCTTTCGCGGTTAATGGCTGAGCATGTCCATGATCGGTATAAGCCTTCTGTAGTCTTCGTATCCCAAACTTGTGTTCCAGTGTCCAGTCGCTTTAGCGATGAATATTACCAGGAAAAAGGTCCCCATGAGCAGGAGGGCATATGTTTTTGGGCTGACAACTTTATCTGTGTTTAGAACCTTCAGGCTCAACGCCGATGATTCGCAGCTTTCTATGCAGTCGAGGCATCCTGTGCATTCCACCGAATCCACTCTGAGCTTTTGGTCCACCTCTATTTGATTGGGGCACGCCCTGTTGCAGGCCTTACAATGGATGCAGCGCTCCCTGTCACGACTTACCTTAACCGGGCTTGGGAGGCTGACCACTCCGAGGAGCGCGCCGTAGGGGCATAAATACCGGCACCAGAAGTTTTTGAACATGATTGAGAGAAGAACTAAAACAGTCACTATTTTGATTGTGGTTATGCCGGGGCGAATCCAGAATTCAAGCATCTTTGCATCTGCTATCTTGTTGAAAGGCGTGTCGAGAAATGCGGCCGCCGTGTTTGCGTTCATGTCAAGGAGCACAACTTTCAAGAAAAATATGAGGATAAGGTATTTGGGAATCATGAGCAGCAGGTCGAGATATCTGGGCAGCCTTGGATTTCTGCCAAACAACCGCTTTCCAATTTTCCAGAGCATCTCTGAAACCGCGCCTATCGGGCATATCCAGCTGCAAAACCCTCGTTTATACATGAAGGAGATCAGTAGAATCGAGAGAAATATCGCTAGTGCCGCGGGGTGAATCGTGTCAAAAGTTCGGTTCACAAGCCAGCTCTTCAAAGCTACTAAGGCGCTTATAGGGAGGAAGGACTCAACAGAAGGCGGGCGCTGGACAAATCCGGTTGAGCCCCTTGTTTTGAAGTAGGTCACAAATCTGTAGAACTGCCAACCGATATTCAATAGGAATAAGATAATTGCGATCTGGATGATGTTGCGTGATTTAATTGCCCAAGGTAAAGGTAGGTCTTCTTTTTTAGCTATGTTAAACACATCCTTACAAAAGTTCCTGTTGATATGCCCTGATAAATTTAACGTTACGCATTTATTTTTGAGAAGAATTTATTAGACGCTTACTCGCAGTTTACAGTGACTCCGAGCGAAACATCCAGGAAGTTTTATATATAAGTATAAGTCATGAGGTTTCAGTAATTCTAAAGAACATTTAATGGAGGATTGAAAGATATGTCATCGCAACTGAGCGGACAGCCTATATTGATATTAAAAGAAGGGGTAGAGAGAAAGAGGGGACGAGATGCCCAGAGCACAAATATTC